>JAMOMC010000130.1 GCA_027068765.1 Campylobacterales bacterium | reverse complement strand
AGCATCAAACTCACCTCCAACTTCCATTCTATCCATTGGATGATAACCAAAATACGGTCTATCTTTTACTAAAATCATATCCTTTATATAAGCCTTTACCTGCTCCATATTTTCAAAAGAGTGTAATTTTGAAGAGTTTTTTGAGATAGAAATTGTCTGTTTTTTTTCTGATTTTACCCAAATTCCATCACTATTTGAGATATGTGAGATTGTTGGAAAGTCTTTATTGTCTTCATCTTTACCAAAAAACTTCCACTTATTTTGACTATATTTCCAGATAGAGACATCATCAAAAGCTTTTGGAGAGATTGCACTATCAATTGGAAGAGATATGAGATTCCAGCCTTTTTCTAAAGAGATATTATTGTCTTTTAAAACTACATCTGTATCTGGATTTTCAATACTCAACATCCACTCTTGTTTGCTTTTTATCCAAAAACCATGCCAACTTTTTAAACTCTCTACTTTGTCAAAATCTCTATCATCAATCTTTTTCTGTATAAGCTTATCAGGTGAATACCCAAGCCACTTCTGAGTTTTTGCATCAAAATACCAAACTTGTTCTACATTTTTAGCTTCAAACAACTTCATATCATCAACTGACAAGTTCAAACCTATTAACTGCCAACCACTCTTAACTAAAAGAGTTGAATTAGCAAAACTATACGAAGAGAAAAGTACCAAAAAAATTAATATCACTCTCATAACATGCTCCTTAAAATTTTATTTAGAAAACATGTTAACATAAAAAAGTGTTAAAAAAATGTAGAGTTTAAAAAAAATTACATAGGTTTTATCACTACCATAATAACAATTAAAATCATTAAAAGAGTAGGCACTTCATTGTAAAATCTAAAAAACTTCCCGCTTTTTTCACATCTATCTGCTAAAAGCTCTTTTCTAAAATAGTTCAGTGAAAAATGATAAGCTATCAAGACAGCAACAGCCGTTAGCTTTATGTGAAGCCAAGCACCGCTCTCAAATAGAGCAGGATTTAAAACCATCATAATAACTCCAGAGACTAAACTAGCAAAAAATGCAGGATTTCCTATAATCCTCCAAAGCTTCTCTTCTTGAATCTTGATAACATCTGTAAATGCTGAACCATTTTTTGAGTGCTCAACATGGTAGATAAAAAGCCTTGGCATATAAAAAAGCATAGCCATCCATGAGATAATACTCATAATATGAAAAGCCAAAATCCAACTATAATACTCCATAAAATTCCCCTTTTGTATTTGTCATAATTATACAAAATATAGACTGATATGTTTACATTTGTAATAAAATTTAGTTTATTTTTTGCAAATGTAAATTTTTCCTTTCTTTTTCCTCTTTTTTATGGCATTATAGATTAATTATTTTTACCAAAGGAAAGCTTTTGAAAACTTTTTTATATTTAACTCTATTGCTATTTACATCATTTATATTTATCTCATGTGGTTCTGATAGATCTGGTGAAAACTATTATAGTTTTAATGATAGTGATTCAATATATTGGGATGGAGAAGATGGAACTATCGGTAATTGGCAACTATGGCAAGGGCATCCCATCGAAAATGTTGCAAAAGGTGCAAATGGAAGTAAAAGATCAATTTTACTTAGAGAAGATTGGATAGGGGAAGATGGTGATGATTATGAAAGTTATATCAATGGAGCTTCCTATCACCTACCTATCCAAAATGATTATCAAACTATTTTAGAGTTTGATAAGATGAAGAAAAGGGGCGAAAAAATAAATCACTGTTTTATTGTAGGTGTAAAAACTATAACAGAGTATGGAGAGAGATGGATTTCTTTTAATACATTTTATGATTTAAGAAAGATAGATGCATCCTCACAATGGTTCGATACGGAAAATGGATCTGTTTTAGAGTTTGTTTTTCCTCTTAGCATGAATGAGTATGTTACACAAGATAGTGTTTGGAAACATTTAAGATTTGATTTAAATTCATATCTTCAACAGTTTGAACCTGACAATAAAATTTTATCAATTGAGTCATTTTACTTTGAAGGTGGTGATGACTATCTGGATAATATAAGATTAGTATCACAATAAAAAATCACACCTGCAATACTCTTTTTCAAAACCTCTTTATCATCTACAAGTTGCAAAAGATTGTTTTTTGAGATATCACTAAAGAGATAATCAACATCACTTTGGCTTTGAGGTCTTCTTTTTAGCATATTTTTTATCTCATCTTTGTCAAATGAGACTTTAAATTTTGGTTTTGTTTTATGGATTATCGATATTGGTAATCCTTCAAAACTACTGCTTAACTCTTTTAAGACTTCACTTGTTACTGGGTTTACATCAAACGCAGGTGGGCGGTCAATCGTACCAAAATCAACACGAGTTGGTTTTATCTCATTTAACACTCTGTTTAAAGCTTCTATCTCCTGTTTTTTATCATTAACCCCTTTTACAAGCAAAACTTCAATGACCAAATCATTTTCAAAACTCTTAGCAAAAGTTTTAATCCCCAAAATTATATCTTTGATATAGATACCTTCCATTGGTCTATCAATCTTTTTAAAACACATTTGTGAAACACAATCTAATGAAAGCTTAACAATATCTATCTTTTTTAAAACTTCACGAATTTTAGGATCTGTTATCGTTGATGAGTTTGAGAGGATTAGAAGTTTTTTATCATCTTTTATCTCATTTAATCTATCTACTAAAATATCAAGATCTTTATACAATGTAGGCTCACCATTTGAAGTAATTGTGATAACTTCAATATTTGGCTCTTTTAAAAGAGCTGTTTTTACATCTTTGATTATCTCTTCAATTTTAGGAGGATTTAAAATCACATCTACTGGTGAAGCTGCTTTTAACTCACAATAAAGACAGTCAAAATTGCAACTTTTAAAATCAGGGCTAAGATCAATCCCTAAAGAGAGACCAAAGCGTCTGGAGTTTACTGGACCAAAAGTATATTTTTTTATCGCTTACTTACCTCTTGGCAAAGTTTTACAAAATATTTTGCATTTTCAACAGGAACATCAGGGAGTATTCCGTGTCCTAGATTGAAGATATGTCTACCATCTTTCATAACTTCTGCTATATTTGTAACTGCCTCTTTTGTTGCCTCTTTGGAGTACAAACGGCAAGGCTCCATGTTTCCTTGGAGAACATACTTATCTCCAAGCATCTCTTTTGCATACTCAATTGGAGTTGCCCAATCCACACCAAAAACATCAAAATCGCCATCAATCTTATCTAAATACCCAGGAATTCCTTTTGGAAACATGATGATAGGAATATGTGGATATTTTGCTTTTATATGAGCTGCTATCTCTTTCATATAGTTCCAAGAGAACTCAAAATACTTATCTTTTTCTAAAGCAGCAGCCCATGAATCAAATATCTGAACAACATCCGCACCAGCTTCAATCTGTTTCTCAAGATAGATTTTTACAACATCAGTAACTTTTCTAAGAAGCTTATGCATAAACTCTGGATTTGAGTAAATCTCTTTTTTTACGATGTTATAAGTCTTAGTCCCCTGCCCTTCTATCATGTAAGTGGCTAATGTCCAAGGACTTCCAGTAAAACCAATAAGAGCTTTATCATCAGCTAACTCTTTTCGAAGAAGAGTTAAAGTTTCATAAACATAAGTAAGTTTATTAGCAGCCTCTTCGCCACCGATTAATGCATCTAATGCTTTTTCATCTCTTATTGGATCTTTAAAAACAGGACCCTCTCCTACTAAAAAATCAAGATGCATTCCCATCTCATTTGGAATTACCAAAATATCAGAAAAGAGTATCGCAGCATCTACACCTACAATATCAATAGGCTGAATTGTAACCTCACAAGCCTTCTTTGGATCATGACATAAATTTAAAAAATTCCCTGCCTCTGCTCTTACTTTCATATATTCAGGCAGGTAACGACCCGCTTGTCTCATCATCCAAACTGGAGTATACGGAGTCTTTTTTCCAAAACATGCATCTACAAATATCTTTCCCATTTAATTTTTTCCACCTTTATTTAAAAAATATAATCCCAAAGCAAGTGCCACAATAGAACCTGAAAAATAGAGCATCTCTAAAGCTCCATTGTACTCAGTATAAAGCACTCTTTGAAAAAAACTCACTACTAAAACCATTACTATAACTTTAGCTAACTTATCTTTTAGCTGATCTAAAGAGTCAATTTGTAAAATCTTTGAAGCAGAGCTATCTTTTACTTGATCAATCTCTGAAATAAAAAGCTCATACAGACCAAAACTAAATATAAGCATAACAACCGCCATCAAATAAAGATCAACCGCCCCAATAATACCACCAACAACCATCTGATGAAACTTTTCAGGATGAGCTCCCGTAAAATAAACGGTAAGTGTCTCAGCAGCAACCACATATATGTCTACACTAGCTACTATAAAAAGTATAATCGACCCTACCATACTAAAAATAACTGCTAACAATACAAAGAGTCGACCTTTCCAAAGTATATTTTCAAAAATTTTTTCTACCATTTTCATAGTTTATTCATACTCCTCCATATCTATCCATTTTTGTGCAATTCTAAGTGAATTTGTAGCAGCACCTACTCGAACTTGATCTGCTACATTCCAAAAATGTAAGATATTATCTCTAAATATATCTTTTCTTATCCTTCCAACATAAGTTAAATCTGTATCTGTCGCATCCTTTGGCATAGGATAGATACTGTTTTTTATATCATCTTTAACTACTAAGTTTTCAAAATTTTCAAAAGCTTCTCTAACTTTATCAACATCAACAACTACATTTTCATCAAATGTAACCGTGATAGATTCACTATGGCTTCTTAAAACTGGAACTCTCACACAAGTTGCTGCAACTTCTATATCTTTGTGCAAAATCTTTCTAGTCTCATTAACCATCTTCATCTCCTCTTTTGTAAAACCATTTTCCATAGGTACATCAACTTGAGGTATGACATTTAGAGCGATTTGATGAGCAAAAGCTGAACATTCACTCTCACTTAATTTAAAGGCAAAAAAGTCTTGCATCTGTTTTACAAGCTCTTCCATGCCAGCTTTTCCAGCTCCACTTGTTGCTTGATAGGTGCTAACATCAACTCTTTTTATCTCATAAAGTTCATCAAGAGCTTTTAGAGATTGTACCATCTGGATAGTAGAACAGTTTGGATTAGCTATAATCCCACGATTTCGCCACTGCTTTATATCTTCGGGATTTACCTCAGGAACTACAAGCGGAATATCTCCATCCATTCTAAAATGACTTGTATTGTCGATTACAAGTGCGCCCGCTTCAACAGCACTTTCAGCAAACTCGGCCGATATACTCCCACCTGCTGAAAAAAATGCGATGTCAATCTCCTCTTTTTCAAATATCTCTTTGGTAAGCTCTTGAACTGCAATTTCTCTATTTCTATACTCTATTGTTTTTCCAACACTTCTTGCACTTGCAAGTGGAACTAATTTATTTATAGGAAAATTATGCTCTTTAAACAACTCATAAAACTCTTCACCAACAGCACCCGTAGCTCCTACAACTGCTACATTAAATTTTCTCATTTTAAACCTCAATATTATATTTATCTATCTTTTTTTCTAACTTCGCCAAACTAATCCCAAGCTTATCTGCACTTTTATCAAAATCATTGCCAGAATCTTTTAAAAGCTCTATTATAAGCTCTTTTTCTAAATCCCCGATACTTTTTTGACTTTTTCTACCTTCTAAAAATAGATCACTCTCATAAATCACATCTTCTTCACTAAGTATTATGGCTCTTTCAACAACTGAGAGAAGCTCTCTTATATTTCCTGGCCATTCATAATCAAGTAGAGCCTTCATAGCATCTTTGCTAAAACTTTTATACTCAAAATCATACTTTCTACAAACTTTAAAAAGATACTCGCAAACTATATCTTCTATCTCATCTTTTCTATGCCTTAAGGGAGGAATATTTACAGGAATTGTATTTAAACGATAATAAAGATCTTCTCGAAACACTTTATCTGCAATTTTTTGTTTGATATTTGCATTTGTGGCTGAGACTATACGGACATCAATCTTTATAGCTTTTGTACCACCAACACGATAAATCTCATGTTCTTGTAAAACTCTAAGAAGTTTTGCCTGCAAAGCCAAAGGCATCTCACCTATCTCATCTAAAAAAAGTGTTCCTTTATTTGCTGTTTCAAAATAACCTTTTTTCATAGCAGTTGCATCTGTAAAAGCACCCTTTTCATACCCAAAAAGTTCACTCTCTAACAAATTATCAGGAATTGCTGCCATATTTATCGGAATAAATGGGTCTGCAAATCTAGGAGACTTATCGTGAACCTCTCTTGCAAAAAGCTCCTTTCCAACACCACTCTCACCTAAAAGCATAACAGAAGCATTTGTTAAAGCCACTTTTCTTAGAACATTCAAAATTTTCAACAAAGGTTTAGATTCACCATAAAATCTCTTTCTTCTATCACTACCTTGTCTCCGTCTCTCTACCTTGTCTTCTCTAATATCTTCTTTTCCAATTCGTCTCTCTTTTCCTTCATATCGTCTCTCATTTTCTGCTTGAATTTTTGAAAATTCTGCTGTTCTCTTGATAGCTTCAACCAATGTTTCAACTTCAAAAGGTTTAGTTAAAAAATCTTTCACACCAAGACGAAGTGACTCTACTGCTTTATTTAAACTTGCATTTCCAGTTATAACTATAAAATCACACTTAAAATCAACTTTTTTGATAAACTCTAACCCATCCATCTTAGGCATATTTATATCAGTAACTATCAAATCGTATGTAGAATCTAACTTTTTTAAAGCTTGCACAGCATTCATAAAAGCAACAACTTCAAACTCTTTAAACTCTTTAAGAGCAATTTCAATAGATCTTCTCATACTAATATCATCTTCAACTATTGCTATTTTCAACATGTTACCTTAGGTTATTTTATTAAATACAGTAGCATAAAAATTATTAAGATATGTTTTTTTGAAAGTATAAAATCATCGTAACATTTCTGCTACCATGATTTCATAAAAAAGTACCTAAAAAATATTACTTTTCTTTAGGTGTTTTTGCAAATATAAATGCGTCTGGAGCAATTTTATCTTGCTTAATATTGCAAAGCTCTTTAAATGCATCTACCTTACATTTAAACGGTCCAACCAATAGCCTATCTACTCTTGTACCACTATCTTTAATAGTAGTTTTTATCTCATGTGTATACTCTGCTTCATCTAACTTTTTGATAAGTGAAAAGTTTCTAAACTTATCATCACACCCTTTACATATAAGGGCTGCTGACACTTGAATATAATATGAGTTATCACATCTATCGTTATACTTAACTGATTTAGGAATATCACAAGCATGTCCGTCTATATTTTTATAGACATCTTCATTTTCACTCTCATCATTTTCATTCTCATCATCTTTAGAATCATCACTTGGAATATTATCACTAACTTGGCTTTTTATCTCTTTTTCAATTACTTTCTCAATTACTTTCTCAGATTTTTTAGTTTCATTTATATCTTGATTGCTATGTGTTTGATTATCATTTGTAGTAACATCCACTGGTCTATCTCTATAAACTATCTTCTCAACAGGAACCTCTTTTACCACAATTTTTTCAACTACTTTTTCAATTACCTTTTCAACCGTCTTAATTGTAGGTTTAGGTGCAAGAGGCTCAAGTCCAAATCTAAATGAGAATGCCAATACAGCTGTAACATCCATATTGTCACTAGAGTAAGACTTTCTAACCGCTTTAATTTCTGGACCTATACTTATACGATTATTTATCGCAACATTTAAACCAACTCCTACATCTATAAGCCACTGACCCCCACTTATAACTTTATCTTCAAAAGCTTCATATCCCATACCTGCTAGAAAATAGGGAGTTATTCTAAAATACTCATTTGACATCTTATAGATTAAATTCGCATAAAATCTATTTACATCTGTATCCTGATTCTCACCCTTTACATCCGCTGCAAAAAATCTCTCATAACCTAATCTCAAACCAAAATTTTCACTAAAATATGAGTTATAATTTATACCAAATGCTAAAGAGTCTTCTACCAATGCTCTGTTATCAGAAAAATTCATACCAACAGTTGGTGAGATCTCATGTATATAATTCCTAAAATCTTTTGCTACCAAAGAGATACTTGTGGTTACTAAAAATGCACAAGCAATCAAAATTTTCTTCATATGTTTAATCTCCTTTGAAATATTATTTAACTATATCGTCTAATTTTATAAATAATTTAATTTATTCGCTTATATTAATTTTTCTAATAACTAAAACTATTAAAAAAAACAAACGATTTAGTTAAAAGTATTGAATTATCGTACTTTTATATGCTAATGTAATATTATATAAAGTTATAATTTGCGAAAATTATAGCAAATTTATCAAAAAACTTGCTTAAAAATAGGTAAATTTTATTTAGGAAAGGTAAGTGGAATTTGTATCTTAGCATCATTTGAACTCAATGTTTTTAAGAATTCTACTATTTTTTCAACATCATCTTTATCAAGTTTTCTATCTCTAAAAAATGGTGATCTTAATTTAGCTCCTTCTCTTCCTCCATTTCCACAAAATTTTACAGCCTGCTTTAAACTTTTTACAGAGCCGTCATGAAAATATGGAGCAGTTTTAACAATATCTCTTAGAGTTGGGGTTTTGAAAGCTCCTCTCCATATGTTACTCTTATTTTTACTTATTTCATACACTCCTAAATCATCCATATCCCCCAAGCCCACATTATTGAAACTTTCATTAGTAAACTTAAAACTATCATGACAAGATGCACATCTACCTTTATCTAAAAATATTTCAAATCCTTCTTTAGCCACTAAACTAATAGCATCTTCATCTCCTTTTATCCATCTATCAAATGGTGCATCTAAACTTATAATTGTTCTCTCAAATGAGGCGATAGCTTTTAAGATTGTATCTTCACAAATTCCTTCATCTCCAAAAGCATTAGCAAAAAGCTTCCTATAACCTTTTATACTCTTCAGTTTTTTAACCAATTTTTTCATAGACATATCCATCTCAACATCCGTCTCAATTGGTCCTTTTGCTTGATCTTCTAAAGAACTAGCTCTTCCATCGTGAAAAAAACTACTCAAATATGCACTATTTATAATTGTAGGAGAGTTTCTTCTACCCTCTCTTTTTTCTACTCCGATAGATTTTTTCAAGCCATCACTCCAACCAAATTTTGGATCATGACAAGTTGCACAAGAGATAGTATCTGAACTTGAAACTCTTTTATCAAAAAAAAGCAATCTTCCAAGATCTACTTTCTCTTTTGTTATTGGATTATCTTTTGGAAATGGTATATTATTTGGACTCTGCCAATGAGATAAATCTCTTGCATACAATGACATAAATGAGAATAAAATTATAATTAGATAAGTTTTCATAATAAAATTATAGTATAATCTACTTGATGAAAAAAATAACAAATATATTTTCTTGGATAATTCTTGCATTAGTTATCGTATATCTGGCTTATCAAAAAGGGTATATACTCAAAAACTTTGAACATATATCGGTCAAAGATGCCTTTGTAACAATGTCAACAGATGCAAATATCACTCTTATTGATGTGCGAACTTCAGCAGAAATCCAAAGCGATGGAAAGATTAAAAACTCTATCTTAACACCACTACAACTACTAGAGCAAAATATAGATAAATTAGAAAAGTACAAAAATACCAAGATATTTATCTACTGCAGAAGTGGAAATAGAAGCATAACTGCCTCAAGAATATTATCAGATGCAGGATTTAAAACTTATAATATCCAAGGTGGAATAAACAAATGGAAAAAAGAGAAGCTACCTCATTTGTAGCTTTACTCTTCCTCATCTAGTAAAATTTCAGGCTCCTCTTTTAAACACCTAGCGATACTTGCAACAACATCATCTCCCTCAACACGAACCACAATAACACCACTTGTATTTCGTCCAGCTTTTCTAACACTCTGCATATCAACTCTTATCATTTTACCACTTGAAGTAAGTGCCATAAGATCTTTACCTTCATCTACCATTACAACATCTACCAAATCTTTAGTTTTCGCTGTAAGCTTCATGGCAATCACACCTTTACCAGCTCTTTTTTGCTCACGATACTCTTCAGCTGTAGTTCGTTTACCAATACCTTTTTGACTGATAGTTAAAAGTTCTTGCTCTACATCTCTTATAACTGCTGCACCTATGACTTCATCTCCGTCATGCTTAAACTTGATAGCAGTAACTCCTCTAGCAGTCCTTCCAAGCTCTCTTGCATCTTCTTTAACAAAACGAATACACATACCTTTTTTAGTTACTACAAATAAAAACTTATCTTCCTCTTCAACAATCATTGAATCAACAAGCTCATCACCCTCATTTAAAGTAATAGCTCTTACACCAACAGATCTTATGTTTTTAAATTCACTTAAATTTGTTCTTTTTACAATTCCTTTTTTAGTAAAAAATGCTAAAGTTCTTTTGTTATCAAAATCCGTTGTAGGGATAATTGCACGAATTTTTTCATCAGGTTGCAATTTTATCAAGTTCACAACTGCTTTTCCTTTAGCAGTTCTACTTCCTTCTGGAATTCTATAAACTTTTAACCAGTAGAGTTGTCCAAAGTTTGTAACAAACATCAAAGTATCGTGAGTATTTGAAGTAAAAAAGCTCTCTATAAAATCATCTTCATAAGTTGTAAGAGCAGTTTTTCCTTTTCCTCCTCTATGTTGTTTCTCATACTGTTTCAGTGGAACTCTCTTGATATATCCACGATGAGTAATTGTGACAACCATAGGCTCATTTGGAATAAGGTCTTCTATATCTATCTCATCATAATCTTCTACAATTTCCGTTCGTCTAGGTTCACTAAACTTATCTCTAATCTCTGTTAACTCTTCTCTTATTATCTTATCTAAAAGAGTTTCACTTTTTAAAATTGCAGACAACCTCTCAATCTCTAACATAAGCTCTGCAAGCTCTGCATCTATCTTATCTCTCTCTAAACCTGTAAGACGATTTAGTTTCATATCTAAGATAGCAGCTGATTGAACCTCTGAGAGTCCAAATTTGGACATCAGAGCCTCTTTGGCATCTGGTGTATCTTTGCTGGCTCTAATGACTTTGATAACTTCATCTATATTATCAAGAGCAATTTTAAGACCTTCAAGTATATGAGCTCTCGCTTTTGCTTTTTCTAATTCAAATATAGTTCTTCTAATAATCACTGTTTTTCTATGTGATAAAAAGAGTACTAAAAGCTCTTTTAAGTTGAATATTTTTGGCTCTTTATTTATAATTGCAAGTAAAATTACACCAAAAGTCATCTGCATTGTGGTTGATTTGTAAAGATTATTTAGAACAATTTCGCTCATGGCATCTCGTTTTAACTCGATAACAATTCGCATACCCTCACGATCAGACTCATCCCTAATCTCACTAATCCCCTCAATATGCTTATCTCTAACTAAATTTGCACTATTTTCAATTAATTTTGCTTTATTTACCTGATAAGGGAGTTCATCTACGACAATAACATCTTTTTGCCCTTTTCTCTCCATGTGAATTTTTGCTCTAATTCTAACTCGCCCTCGACCAGTCGCATAAGCATCTCTGATACCTTGTTTCCCAAATATAATACCACCAGTTGGAAAATCAGGTCCTTTGATATGTTCACTTAACTCATCAATACTCACATTTTTATCATCAATTAAAACCATTAAAGCATCTATGAGTTCATTTAAATTGTGTGGAGGGATATTTGTAGCCATACCTACAGCAATTCCACTTGAACCATTTAACAAAAGATTTGGAACACGAGATGGCAAAACATCAGGCTCACTCATAGAGTCATCATAGTTTGGCACAAAATCAACAGTATTTTTATCTAGATCTTTTAAAAGCTCTTCTGAAAGTCTTGTCATTCTAGCTTCTGTATATCTCATAGCAGCTGCATTATCTCCATCTACTGAACCGAAGTTTCCTTGACCATCAACTAAAGGGTGTCTCATAGAAAATGGTTGTGCCATTCTTACAAGTGCATCATATACAGAGTTGTCTCCGTGTGGGTGATACTTACCGATAACATCACCGATAATCCTTGCTGATTTTTTATATGGAGATCTGGAGCTCATATTTAAATCATTCATAGCATATAAAATTCTTCTATGAACAGGTTTTAATCCATCCCTTGCATCTGGTAAAGCTCTACCTATAATGACACTCATAGAGTAATCAAGATAGCTAGCTTTCATGGAGTCTTCAATATTTATATCTTCAATATTATCATCATTTTCAAAGAGGTTGTCTGCCACAGGTAATCCTTAGCGTTTTTTATGTATTAATATATTTTACCCAAACAGCCCTTATTGTTCTCTTGCATCCGCTAAAGTAAGGGCAAATAGAGGGTTAACTTTACTTTTTCTAAGAGTGTTTTTTGCTTCATTTATAGTTGTTGTAGTTGTGACTATGTCATCTACTAAAATTGCATCTATATCGCTCTTAAAGGTGTACTCAAAATCTCTTGTGTTTTCTAAACGAAATGTAAGAGATTCTCCAGAATAACTTACAGAGTTTTTAGCTCTTAATTTATTAAAAACAGGTTTTATATTTTTCGATTTTAAAGCATCTGTTAAAATCGCCGTATGCGAATAACCACTTCTCACATGATCATCTATCCCAATTGCATAAATTTGACTAGAAAATGTAAACTCTTTAGCAAACTCTAAAAAAGCATTTTTAGCCAAAATAGCATATATTGAAGAGCCTATATGAGTATGTTTTGTCTTTAAAAGCTCCTCTATATCCTTATAAAAATAAAAACTATAGATTTTAAATCCATCAGGGAGTATACGGGTAGATCTACTTGGTTTTAAAAAAGTTTTCTGACAGCTTTTGCAGATAAGTTTTAAGGAAAAAATTTTACAGATGATACACTTCATCTGATGAGTATAACATAAGGGAATTTACCCTTATGTTAAAAAAAACTACTTAACAGTTTTACACTTAACTTCTTGCCACTTTAAAACCGCATCTGATACTTTGATTCTCTTAGTAACTGTTTGGTATGTTGCAGGAATTGCAATTGAGCTAGAACTAGCTGGAGTTTTAACAACTTTAGTTTTTACTGTTTTATAAACAGCAGGTACTGGAATAGACTTTGTAGATGCAGAATTTGCAATTACTTGTCTTTTTACTGTTTTATAAACAGCAGGTACTGGGATAGATTTTACTGATGCTGGAGTTTTAATAACTCTAGTAGTAACAGTTTTATACTGAGCAGGAACCTCTACAAGACAAACAATCTCACCAGTAGCATGATCTACTCTTTGTTGTGGACCTGAACCTTTTTTCCAAGTAGTATAAGCATCTCTTACAAGAATTTTTTCTGTTCTTTTAGCATAAGTTGCAGGAACTTTTACAAGTCTTTCACTAGCCTCTTTTACAAGAACTTTTTCTGTAACTGTTTTGTAAGTTGCAGGAATTGTCACAAGTCTCTCACCAGCTTCTTTTACAAGAATTTTCTTAGTCTCCATAGCATAAGTTGCAGGAGTAACTACAACTCTCTCACCAGCTTCTTGCTTAAGAACTTTTTCTGTTTGCATCTCATATTTTGCTGGATTTAAAACTCTAGCATAACACTTACCTGGCTCTGCATTTGGCGGGTATAGCTCATTTGGTCCAGCAACTTCTTTAGTCACTGTGACAACTTTTGCTGATTTTGCACGAGCTTCTGATAATTCAGCTTGAAGATTTCTTATCTCTGAATCTCTTGTATCAACTGTTGATGTAGCTACTACCTCCGTTTTTGGTGCAACTATCGCTGTTTTGCAAACTTTTTTCTCTGCACAACCACTAAAAGCAACAGCCAATACTGCTGCACATAAGACAGAACTTTTTAATATTCTCATCATTTCTCCTTTTGATTTTTGTAAATACGACATTATTGTAGCAAAATATAATTAATTTTACAAATAATTATAGATAAGTAAGAGATTTTTTTAATTATTTACTATTCATAGAATATGCACTTAGGTGAAACTTGATCTCTAAATGGTTATTTTTAGAGAGAATAGTAATAGGAAAATTAATCTTTACAACCCCTTTATAATTTTCTAAATCTTTTACAAAATTATAAAACTTCTTTGGATTTTGTGCTTTTAAATTAGCTGAAAATTTATAAGTTTTTAAAGCTTGGCTATGAGTATCACTATCTAGTTTTGTAAGCTTTACTTCATCAAAATATTTCTTTGCATGTGTAGTAAATTTTTCTTTACTGAATTCTTGTGAAAAAGTCTCTATTATCTTCTTATTTTCCTCTTTAATTAAGCTTAGTTTTTTTGATAACTCTTTTTCATCTTCTAGCAAAACTGTATACTTTTTACTATCCATTACATAAGTTGCTTTGGCATTTTTATACTTTGTGATTTGCGGTATTATAAACAAAAATGCAAATGATAAAATCAAGATAAGAAAAATCAATATATAAATTAAAAACTTAACCGCTCCGCTAGAATTGTTTTTTTTACTCATTTTTCCTCCATTTTATTGTGGGAAATAAACTGAAAAAAGCCTTTTTTATTTATAGAAAACTCCACACGACTCTCATCAAAAATAGATTTTAAAGGTGGTTCAAGAAGCAATCTATAAGACTCTTTTGAACGAGTATATCCTTGAAGCTCTAATGCATACTTCTCCATCACAACTTTTGTAAGTGTCACTTGATTTGGAACTAAATCAAAAAGATTTTTAATACTATCTTTAAGAATTAAATTTGAACTTGATACTTCATAACTTAGCTCTTTTTGCATACTAAAAATCTGTATATCACTCTTTAAATCTTTCACTTTTTTATCTAATGCTTGATGTTTTTTTTCACCCTCTTCAAGCATCTTAATATAAAATGATGATTTATAATTCACATAAACTCCAAATCCAACTAATCCTATTGACATTAAAGCTATAAATATTATCCAAAGTGACGACATCTCATCTATAAGTCTTTTTTTGCGAGGTTTTATAAAACTATGCATTTGATAGAACCTCCTTTTTTGAAATTTCAACAACTGCTTCAAGTAAATTTATATTTTCTGCACTTATACCTAAAAGAAGTTCATCCTCTATATGTTTTATTACATCTTCATTCATCGCTGCACAATCATAAATCTTAACACTAGAGACAAACTCACTATCATAATTATCACTACTATAAAACTCTTTTAAAGATATGTCCAGATATCTAACAAATCGTGCATCTTTTTCACTTAAAGTATTTTGTAAAATCACCTCTTCATAATCTGCAACTTCATCGATACTCATAGAAGGTGTATCATCGTCATCAACACCATCAAAATCTAATTCCTCAAATATCTCTTCATCATCAACACTTAAAGCTTCACTAGATGCACTCTCAAAATCTTCCAAAAGCACATCCTCTTCAATTGCCACATTAAAAAATGAACCATATAAAAACTTCTTACCACTCATTATCATCATAGTTAGTCCATTGTTAGTATTTAATATATACAGCTTAACTTCATTAGTATTAATATCTTTTTTTGCATATGAGTTTAAAATAAGAAAAGGAGAAAATATAAAATCCAAACCAACTTTTTTAAAAACTTTATCTGCCCAATTTATATCTATAACAGATGCATATATAGTGAATTCTTTATCTATGCAGACACCTTTAACACTTTTTGAATCTACTCCAAATTTTTCAAATGCATCTTTGCCACACCCACAAATCGCACCTTGTCCAAGTGTATTTAAAAATAGTGCAACATAAGTCTGTTCATGCTCACTTTGTAAAGCATTGATGTAAGAAATTATCTCTTTAGTTAAATTATCTTTTGACTCAAGATTAAAATACTTTATATTTGAATAAATTACTTTTTCATTTCTAATTTTTTTAACATAAATGCCACACTTATCCTCTTCCAAAACTATACCAATAATTTGAATTAAAAAATGTTTTTTTACCGAACTAAACAGGCCCATCTCTCTCCTTGCACATAGGGTGTGCTTTTTTATAGTTATCCATCTTCAATGAGCTACTTAGTTTTGTATAAATTTGTGTCGTCTCCAAAGAGGAGTGACCTAAAAGTTCACTCACATCTGTAATACGAGCTCCACTATTTAAAAGTTCTGTTGCAAAAGAGTGGCGAAGCTTATGCGGTGAAGCTTTTATGCCAATCTTTTTAAATACACAAGATAATTTATACCGTAACTTATTTTCACTCAAACCTACTCCATCGTTTTCAAAGATAAAAACTAAAGGCTTAAATGTTTCAAGATACAATTCAAGCTCTGTTTTTACTTCATCCAATAGAGGAATATCACGGATTTTATCACCTTTACCATTAATCCTCACCCATCCATCTTTTATATCTTCTATTTTTAATTTTGAGAGTTCACTAACCCTAAGCCCTAAAGTATAAAAAAGTATTATCATCAATTTATCACTACCTTTGGAGCTTTGAATTGCTTCACTTATATAAGATGCAGATAGAGGCTTTGGAAGTGACTTAGGAACCTTTATATTATCATCATTCTTGAGGTAAATTGAGATTTTTTGCTCTTTAAGATAATTTATAAATGAGCGAAATATAGAGACTTTTTTATAGATAGTCTTTTTATTTTTTCCTATTAGTTTCATTCTATAAGGAATTAAATCTATTTTATAACTATCATCAAACTCGATACTAACATACTCAACTGCTTCTAAAAGATTTAATCTATAAGTTTTGATAGTATGTGGACTATAACCTCTAACATGGAGTAAAAAATATAAATAAGTCTCTATGTTTTCTTTAAAATAACTCTTCATATATCTTCACAAATTTTTCATACTCTTTGGTACTAGCTTTGTATAGCTCTTTATCAGTCATAACGGTAGGACTTAACTTTTTGTACTTTTCAATCATGATTTCACAATAAAACTTTATCTTTATCTTGTCAGCCTTTGAAAAATCACCACGAGAACTTAACTCTTCAATCTTTGAAAGATACCTTTTAGCATCCTCAATATAATCAAGAAATTTTGCAGAAATTTTACTCTGAGCCAATATCGAAAAAGCCATTTTATTGTATGGGTCTAACTCAAATGCCTCTTTTGCCAAAATCCTAGCACCCTTATAATCTCCCATAACATACTTAACCCTAGCCTCTAAAGAGAGTTTATATGACTGTGAAAATCCAACAAAGTAGAGTCCTATAAAGGAGACAATGATAAAAATAGTAATAAAAAGTTTTTTAAACAAAATTTTCCAACCTATTTTTAATCTCTTTTTTTGCATCCTCTTTACTCATATTTGTCACTAAAAAAGGCTCACTTGCATAGAAGGTAAGTTTTGAAAAAGGTTTTGGAATTATAAACTTATCCCAACTTTTCATCTGCCAAAATGAAGATGCACTATAGTTAAATGTCACAATTTCAAGCTCCTTTTTCTGAGCAATTGCTACAATTCCATCAGCAACACTATGTCTTGGACCTTTTGGTCCATCTGGTGTGATAGCTATTGAAAAACCTTTATCTATCTTTCTAAAACTCTCTTTCAAAGCTTTAATACCACCTCTTGTAGAGCTACCTCTAATTGTATCGAAACCAAAATAACTTACACTTTTAGCAATCATCTCTCCATCAAAATGATCACTTATAAGAAGTGACATGTTAACATCTTTAAAGATTTTTTTATACATAAAAGGATTCATCAAAATCTCTCCATGCCAAAAAGCCACTAAAAATGGAGATTTAGGAATAGTCTTTGGGATATGATACTCTTTTCTACAACTAAGATATAAAACTCTTATAAAAAAATAGGCGATAGGAGGCAAAAGTGCCAACATAAAAGCCCTTTTTCTCTTTTTACTAAACAACTTCTCCATACAATACCATTCTTTTAGGATTTGTAATCTTCACCCTAAGCATTTTACCTAACAACTCTTCACTTCCTTGAACTTGAACCATAAAGCCATTGTCACTTCTACCTGCTACACCACCATTTTGACGAAGCTCTTCAAAATAGACTTCAAATACTCTATCTTTTTGCTCCAATGAAATCTCATCAATAATCTCAGTCTGTCTATCTTGAAGCTCTTTTAATCTTCTTGAGGCAACTAAAGGGTCAATTTGAACCATATCAGCTGCTTTTGTAAGTGGTCTTGGAGAGTATTTAAAACTAAACATCTGCTCAAACCTCACAGCATTTACTACCTCTAAAGTCTCCAAAAAATCCTCTTCACTCTCGTAAGGAAATCCAACAATCACATCAGTGCTTATGCGTACATCAGGAACCATCTCTCTTAACTTCACGGCTCGATTTAAAAACCACTCTTTTGAGTATCCTCTTTTCATATCTTTTAAAATTTTTGTAGAGCCACTTTGAAGTGGCATATGCATAGATTTGCAGATCTTTGGATTTTTTGCAAAAACTTCTAAAAATTTATCATCCATATGCAGTGGGTGTGGAGAGGTGAATCTAATTCTCTCAACCTCATCAATTTCACTAACCATCTCTAAAAGATCAGAAAAATCGACTTTTTTTCTATTATCAGAGAAGTTTGTACCATAATTGTTTACATTTTGTCCAAGCAAAAATATCTCTTTAGCTCCGTTTTTTGAAGCTTTTTTTGCCTCTGAAACTATAAGCTCAGGAGGAATAGATATCTCATCTCCACGAGTGTGAGGTACTATACAAAATGTACACTGTTTATCACATCCTATTGAGATATTTATCATCGCTTTGTAAGAGGATGAGCGAAACTCACTAAAAACAAAGGTACTTTCATCAAAATCTATATCTACTTCAACTGCACCTTTTTTATCTAAAACTTCAGTAATTTTAGAAACATTTCTAGCACCCAAAACAAAATCCACAACAGGAGCTCTTTTGATGATTTCTTCACCCAAATGGCTAGCTGTACATCCGCAAACTCCTATCTTTGCATCTTGTTTTTTATGTTTATTAAACTGTCCTATCTCTGAAAATAATTTTTGAACAGGTTTTTCTCTAACAGAACAGGTGTTTATGATGATTAAATCTGCTATTTTAAAATCAGTGGTAAATGTATAATCCTCTTTTTGAGAGAGCTGAGCCATGATATGTTCAGAGTCTCGAACATTCATAGCACAACCTAAAGTTTCGATAAACAGCTTTTTAGACAAAATAGACCTTACAGTATATGGACTTCGTACATATACTCACTCTCATCCAAACCAAACTTAATCTCTTTAAGATAAACACTAAGCCCTTTAGCCTCAAAATGCTCAACCAAACTCACAAGATTTTTATGTGAATTATCTTGATCAAAATAGAAAATCTTCTGCCCTTCCTTTGCGACTATGTCTGATATTTCATTTAAAGTAACAGACTTACTCTCATCACCTATCTTATTTTTTGCCAATTTTAACTTCATCCGCATACCCCTTGTTTTATTGTACAGATTATATCTTTTTTTACATTAAGAACTTTTACGATACAATGCCAACCCTACAAAACAGAGATAATTCAAAAAAACTTTATCAGCAAAACAAAAAGGAGAACAGCTTTGGAAAAGATAGGAAATATTATTGAGTCTATCGCACATGAGAAGGGTTTAAAACACGAAGAGGCGAAAGCGGCTGTATCCACAGCACTTATCCAAACAGCAAAAAAAGTTTTTGTACAAGAGAATGAATATGCAGTAGAGATAGATGAAAAAACAAAAGATTTAGCTCTTATGCAAAAAGTACTTGTAGTTGAAAATGATAGTAAAAAACTTGAAGAAAATATTGACGATATTGAAAAATTTATAGATATTGACTCAGCAAAAGAGGTAGATCCTGATATAGAGATAGGAGATGAACTCACCTACACAATCTCACTTGATGATATGGGACGAACAGCTGCTGCTATTTTGTATAGAGAGCTAGAGTATCACATACAAAGAATTATGGAGCAAAATATCTTTGAGAGATATAGACAAAGAGTAGGAGAAGCTGTAAGTTCCTCTGTTGTTAGAGTAGATAGCAATGAAAATACTTATTTAGAGTATAAAGAAGTCAAAGCAATACTACCCATGAAAAGCCGTATAAAAGGTGAAAAGTTCAAAGTTGGAGATGTTGTTAGAAGTGTAATTAGAAAAGTTTTTATCGATAAAAAACTAGGGATGCAAGTAGAACTTTCACGAACAAGTCCTAAGTTTTTAGAAGAACTTTTAAAGCTACAAGTACCTGAAATAAAAGATGAATTAGTTATCATACACGCAAGCTCTAGAATTCCAGGAGAGAGAGCTAAAGTTGCCCTATCGTCTGTAACACCAAATGTAGATGCGGTTGGAGCAACAGTTGGAACAAAAGGTGTAAGGATAAATGCAGTAAGCCAAGAGCTAGATGGTGAAAATATAGACTGCATCGAATACTCTGACATTCCTGAGATGTATGTTTCTCGTGCTTTATCTCCTGCAATTATCTCAGCTGTTAGAATTGAAGGTGAAAAAGCGATAGTAACTATACCAAGTGACCAAAAGTCAAAGGCTATTGGTAAAAGTGGTATAAACATCCGTCTAGCTTCAATGCTAACAGGTTATGAGATAGAGCTAGTTGAAGCAGGTGCAGGCACTAGCGAGGGTGCAAATAGCAAAAATCAAGAAGGTGGTGCAGATGCACTCAAAGCTTTATTTGGTGATGATTAGGAGAGTAAAATGTTAAAAGATTTTGAAGATGATTATGAGGTGTGTTCGTGTATGAGTATATCATTAAAAGAGATTGTAGATGCAATCAAAGAACATAATTTAACAACCGTTGAGGGAATTATGGATAAAACAGAAGCAGGAACAGCTTGTGAACAGTGTCAAAGTGCTGAAAAAAGTGAAGGAAACAAAGAGCTTCATTTAGATGAAATTTTAAAAGAAGTTAGAGGATAAAAGATAAATATCCAAAAAGTAAAAGATTTAGATATCCCTAAGTTAGCAATATATCGCCAACTTAGGGATAACGCTTTTACAAAAGAGAACCTCTTCATAGCAGACAGCCCAAAGGTTGTAGATATGCTCTTAAAAACCAACCTAAAAATTAAAAGCATCTTAGCCACACAAGAGTATTATAATAAGTCAAAAGAGTTAATTTCAACAAAAAATATCCCAGACCTTTTTGTAGCAGATAAAAAACTTATGCAAAGCATTGTAGGACATAAGATACACCACAATGTCATGATGTGTGGTATTCGCCCAAAAGAGAGTACATTAGAGACTTTAGGAGATCATATCATCATGCTAGAAAATAGCACATCGGCTGAAAATATCGGAGGAGTTGCTAGAAGTGCAGCAGCTCTTGGAGTAGACTCATATATCTTACCAAAACAAGCTCCTCATCCATATGCAAGACGAGCTTTAAGAGTCTCTATGGGACATATTAGTTTACTAAAAGTTCATATTTATGATGATATATTTTCAACTTTAGAAAATCTCAAAAAAAGAGGATATAAAATATTTGCATCTGAACTCACACCCTTTTCAACACCTCTAAAAGATATAAAAGTTCCTGAGAAGTGGGTACTTTTGATGGGACATGAAGATAAAGGGCTTAGTCAAGAAGTTATAGATTTTTGTGATGAGTGTGTGCAGATTGAAATGATTGAGGGTATCAAAAGTTTTAATGTTTCTGTTGCATCTGCAATTTTGATGTATGAGTTTAAGCTAAAGCAGAAGTAAAAGT
>JAMOMC010000129.1 GCA_027068765.1 Campylobacterales bacterium | reverse complement strand
CCTTAAATCCGCAAGTTAATTTAAAACTTCAGGAAAACCTTAAAATTTCATTTTTAGTTGTTCTTTACGGTAAATATATGTTGCATATTTTGTGTTTTTAATTACTTTTCGATTTCTTCTGTATATTTCTTTCCTCTTTTTGATTTTTTAAAGGGGAAAATAATTGTTTTAAACAGCAAATATCATAACTAACTTATTGTTAGTTGTTTATATTTTAAAGTTAAACATATTTGTCTTGTAGAATTAAAGAAAACAGACCAAGTTCTATATTAGAAGTTGCTCATAAGGTTGTTTTGTGTAAAGTTTCAGGATCCATCTTCGTCCTTGATACACCCATTTTCCAGCAACACTTATAAATCTAAAAACAAACCGTTTAAGTCGTGTTGTTGCGTTTATGTTTTTAATTTTTTTAGACGCTAAAGCAACAAAATATTTATAGAAATTCATAATCATTGCTGTTATTATCATAAAGGTATTGTTTTGGTTTAAAAATGAAAAAGGCATCCGTTTCCAGCCAAAATCATTGTTCATTACATCAAAAATCTTTTCGCTTGTTCCTCTTTTGTTGTAGTATTTAATAATTTCTTCTTCTGTATTTTCCCAGTCATTAGTAAGTAGTGAGCGATAAGTAAAAGTATCTTTTGTAAAAGCATCTACTTGATTGTTAGTTGTTTTCTCTCTCATAATTACCAACCTGTAGTTTTTTTCTTCGCTAAATTGTTTGAATTTTAGGGAAGCCACTTGATATATTTTGTAGTTAATTTCGACTTCTGTCCAATTCTTTATTTCTTGTATCTGTTCAAAAACAGCAGTACTTTTGTTGGCTCTGATGTAAAATAAATTACTGTTTTGGTCAACTACTTTAATAATCTCTTTACTATAAGAACCTGCATCCATTCTGGAGCGATTTATCTTTATGTTTTCAGGTTTTAATAAACCGTATGCGTTTTTTAAGGTTGTTGCTTGTTCAAACTTTACATTGGCATTACCATCTCTGTTTTCGATATAAACTATATTGTCGTTTATGGTTGCTATTCCTGGACAGTAGCCTTTATTCTTTTTATAGGTTCGTTTTGCATCGTATTTTTTGTTGGCTGTAATTTGATTGTCATAATCAAAATCATAGTACTTATTGACTTCTAACTGTTTGGTCAAAAGTAAAGACTTGATATTTAGTAAATTAAGTTTTTTATTGATATTGAAATTATAAGACAAACCGCTACTTGACTTAAATGTGGTGTTTTGAGTTGTTAATTCCGTCAATCCTCTTAATATAGTATCTGGACTTGGCACATTATTGTTTGGGATTTCTTTTAAATGAGAACCCAAATGAGTACCGATATCTTCAATAACATCGCCACCGCTTAAAAAGGTATTACTCAAGTTTCTGATAATATCACTGTAAGAAAAACCAACGTATTTAACACGAAGACCTAACTCTTTATCAATTAATTGACTCAAACCTATTTTGTTAAAATGATAATTTA
>JAMOMC010000128.1 GCA_027068765.1 Campylobacterales bacterium | reverse complement strand
ATTCTAAATAATTCCTTTTTAAAGCCTATAAATATGGGTTTTTAGCTACAATTATACATATAAAAAGAGAGGTGTTTAGTTTGAAAAAAGCTCAAGTAAAATATATATTTTCTATGAAGTCAAAAGAAGAATTAGATAAATTATCACATGAAGAATTATTGAAATATGTAAAAAATCTTCATGATAATGTTATTCAAGAAAAACCACCAAAGAATTCAGGTAACTCATCTATACCAACAGGAAAAGAGATAAATACTCCAAAGAAAAAGAGAAACCAATCATTAAGAAAAAAAGGTGGTAAAAATGGTGCTGCTTTTGGTCATAAGGGTACAAATCTAAAACAAGTAGATAACCCTGATGAGATTATAGATATAGAGTTTAATATAGATGAATGTAAAAATTGTGGATATGATTTATCTAATGTTCTAAAAGAGTTAAAAGAGAAAAGACAAGTACAAGATTTGGACTTGCAAGAGACTACGAAGAAGATTACGCAGTATCAAAGCTACTCTAAAAAATGTCTCATTTGTGGTTATGAAAATCATGACAATTCATATCCAAACTTTGTAGCACCTCATATAAGCTATGGTAAAAACATTATGGCAATTGTGGTTTATCTTAACGTTATTCACTATGTATCATATAAAAGAGTAGTGCAAACTTTAAAAACTATGTATAAAATTGAGATTAGTGAAGGTACTGTTGATAGTTTACTTAAAAAAGCTAGTAAACTCTCACAACCAGAAATTAAAAAAATAGTATCACAGTTAGAAGTAAGTGATATGGTAGGAATCGACGAAACAGGTACAAAAGTAAATGGTAGCAGAGATTGGCATTGGGTTTTTCAAAATGATAGTTGTACATATATAGTTTATAATGAATCAAGAGGAACTAAAGTAATTGATGAAGAGTTTGAAAATGGTTTTGTAAATGCTATTGTAGTACATGATAACTATTCATCATATAGTTCACTAATTGCTAGTGGTGAACAGTTGTGTTTAGCTCATAAATTAAGAGATTTAAATTATGCTATTGAGTGTGATGATACACAAGTGATGAAAGATATTAAAACTCTAATTCAAGAATCAATGAAAGACCATAGAGAAAATTTATTACAATTTCAAAGAGAGATTTTAAAAGAACAGTATTCATTAATATTTGATAAACTCTTAGAGATAGAAGCAGAACCCAAAAGCGAAACACAAAAACAGATAAACTCATTTAAAAAAGCCAAAGATAAGATATTTACATTTTTAATATATTCAAATGTCCCACCAGACAATAACGCAAGCGAAAGAGCAATTAGAAATTTAAAAGTTAAACTCAAGGTATCACAACAATTTAAATCATCTCAAGGTGCAAAAGATTATGCAACTTTAAGATCAGTTGTAGATACTGCTAGGAAAAGAGGTTTAAATGAATTTGAAGTTATTAGAGATATTGTGAGTGGTCAGTCTATTTTTTAAATTGGTTTGGGAGATAGGGTGAGTTGTTAC
>JAMOMC010000127.1 GCA_027068765.1 Campylobacterales bacterium | reverse complement strand
GGAGTAAATAGAGGAGATATATTTAGCTCCACAGAAGATAAAGAGAAGTTTTTAGAGATTGTTTGTGAAGTATCATCTCGTTATGATTTTAAGATTCATGCTTATGTCTTGATGAATAATCATTACCATCTGCTTTTAGAAAACCAAAGAGAAAATCTCTCACATGGCATGAGACAGATAAACTCAACATATGCAAAATACTACAATAAAAAATACAAACGATTAGGACATTTTTGGCAAGGACGATTTAAGTCATGGTATGTTTTTGATACAAATTATCTTTTTGTACTTTTTAAATATCTTGAATTTAATCCTATTGAAGCAAAGATAACTAAAAAAGCTGGTGAGTACCAATATACTTTGCTACATGATATAATCAAAGACGATGTTAAGCCTTGCTGTAAAGATAGTTTTGTTTTACAATGGTATGACAGCACAACTGAACTTTTAAAAGCAGTTGGTATAAAGATGAGTACAACAGAGTTTGAAAAAATAGAACAGTTTCAAAAAGATACTATAACTTACAAATCAACCCCTAAAAGAGTAGAGCAAAAACTCAAACTAGAAGATTATTTAAAAAAAGAGATGTCAAAAAAAGATAGAAATGAAGCGATATTAAAAGCTTATCAAAATGGTTTTATGCAGAGTGAGATTGCAAAGTTTTTAGAGTTGAGCGGTGCAGGGGTTAGTAAAATATTAAAAAAACTATAAATACATCTTGAAAATTTAATGCAAAAGGATATAATGACCATAGATAAAAATGCAAAGGGCTTTTTTTGAATTTTATTTATAGAGCTCATGCTATTGAAAGAAACATTTGAAAAGGTGATAAATGAAAATTTCAAAAAGCCTCTTCATGTAGTTTTTGCAAAAAATGATGAAGATACAATAATCATAACTGCTTATCGACCAGATAAGCTAAAATGGACAAATAATTATCAAATTTATTTGGTAAAATCATCTATTTTTACTTTTGTGTAACAATTAAAGCTAAGTGTAAAATCTAACATTAAAATAGTTTATCACACATCTATCTATAGAAATTCTATCATGTCAAGTTTTTGTCTCATCCTCTATCCATTTCAAATAAGCACTATTGCCTCTTATAATCGGAGTCATAATAATCTCAGGTACTTCATAATCGTGTAGAGTTTTTATCTCTTGTTTTACTTTCTCAAACAGAGTTACTCTAGTTTTGATTTGCAAAAGAACTTCTTTAGTATTTTCCATTTTTCCCTGCCAGTTATAAAAACTCTCTACTAGATGCATCTGAACACAAGCTGCTAAATTTTTTTCAAGAAGTACTGCAATAATACTCTTAGCCAAATCAATATCATGTAGAGTTGTTGTGATAATACAAAAATGTGTAGATTTCATAATAGAAGTGTATCTAAAGAAAATCTAAATTGCAAATTTCAAATCAAATGATGAAGATGGTAACATCCAGTCATCAGTAAAATTGCACCTACACTCAACATAATAATTAAAATCTTTTTCATTTTTTATCCTTC
>JAMOMC010000126.1 GCA_027068765.1 Campylobacterales bacterium | reverse complement strand
CACAAGAACTTAATAAAGATTATGATGTGACTCTGATAGTTTTTGATACATTTATAGTTGATTATCCTTATCATGGAGAGATGATTGATTTGAAAGTTCCGTTTTATGGTAGAAATATTTTAAAACGATTTTATGCAATAATCTTGATAGCATTTAAATTAAGAAAAATTAAAAAGAGAGAAAACTTTGATCTTATAATCGTTCATGGTGAGTTGGCAAATCTTTCAGCTGTTTTATCAGGTAGAGGTAAGCATATCGTTGTAATCCATGAAAATCGTTTTGCAGCAGTTAAAGATTTTCAAAGTACACTTTTTACAACACTTGGAAAAACTATTTACAATGCTAGAAATACAGCTAAACTTATAACTGTCTCGCAAGGTATCAAAGATAGATTTGTTGAAAAGTATCATTTAAATTCTGACTATATTAAAACAATTTATAACCCATACGATATAGAACAAATTAAAACACTTTCACAGAAAAAAGTAGATGATTTTAATGATTTATTTAATTATGATGTTTTAATCTCTGCGGCAAGATTATCTGAGCAAAAAGGACATAGATACTTATTGCAAATCTTTCAAAACTTATTAAAAAACAATGCTAAAGTCAAGTTAGTACTTTTAGGAGATGGTGAGTTAAAAGATGAATTGATAACATTATCAAAAGAGTTAGGACTAAAAACATATTCTGTTTTTTCTGATGATGAGTATCACGACATATATGATGTTTATTTTATAGGGTTCCAAAAAAATCCATTTAAATACATAGCAAAATCAAAACTATTTATCATGTCTTCCCTTTGGGAAGGATTTGGAAATACTATAGTCGAATCTATGGCTTGTGGTACACCTGTGATATCTACAGATTGTGAATCAGGTCCAAGAGAGATTATAGCACCAGATTTAAAAAACAGTATAAGCGAAATAACTTATGCCAAATATGGGATACTTGCACCTGCTTTTAAGATAAAATCAGGAGAATTATCAAAAATAGATATTAAAGTATGGGTGGATACATTGGATAATATATTAAAAAACAATAAAATATTAGAGAATTATACAGAGTCAGGAGTACAAAGAGCAAAAGATTTTGATATGAGTAGCATAATGAAACGATGGCAAGATATAATTAAGGGCAACCCAAAAAACCCTAGTCGTTCCTAACATCTAGGGTTTTTGGGGTTGCCCTTAATACAGTAATTTCTAAGACAGATAGTAATTTGAATTACTATATTAATAAGAGAATAAAGAGTTAGAAGAGTTATCACTAGATGAACTTAAAAATAATATCAATACCTGAATTTACTAAATTAACCAAAAAATATTTCAAATAGTTATATTTTTACTAGGAAATTAAATTTTACACTAAAATATTTCCAAGAAGCTAAATTAAAGAGAAATGATTTGCTGATAGGTTAGAAGATGATACACTGTTTCATCTATAGATTCAATCCATAAACGACACATTCATGCTAAAAAGAATGTTAAGATAATGCTCTTTAATATACGAAAACTACAATGAGTTCCCAATCTATACACAAAATACGATATAATTGAACAAATATTGATATAGTTTACAAGAGGAGCAATTATGACCAAACATGAAATTCTAAAATACCTCTTTGAACATAAGGATGAGTTTTATGAAAAATTTAAGATTACAAAAATTGGTCTTTTTGGCTCATATGCAAGAGATGAAGCTACAAAAGAGAGTGATATAGATATTGTCATAGAGATGGAAAAAGGTGTTACCGATATATATGACAAAAAAGAAGCTTTTAAAACTATGATAGAAAGTACTTTTGGTAAGAAAGTTGATATTGCTAGAGAAAAATATCTAAAACCTTTGGCTAAAAAAGAGATACTAAAAGATATTTGTCGTGTCTAAAAATAGATTAAACTTGCTTACTATCATAGAAGCGATTGAAAAAATAGAAGAGTACTCTAATATATTTAAAAATGGCGAATCGTTTCATCATGATAGCAAAAGTTTTGATGTAACTATGATGCAGTTTATTGTGATAGGTGAAATGATAGATAAAATTGATGAAATTTTTAAAAGAAAGCATTCTCAAATAGCTTGGGGTAAAATAAAAAACTTTAGAAATATCATTGCTCATAACTGCTTTGGAATAGATGCTGATGAGATATGGGATATAATTGAAAATAAAATTAAACCTTTAAAAAAAGATTTACTAAAAATTATAGAGAACGATTAACATGTGTGGTATCGTAGGATTTATAGATTACAATAAAAACTCTTCCGAAACTTTACTTCATGAGATAAGAGACACAATCACTTATCGTGGTCCTGACAGCACAGGTGATGCATTTTTTGCAAACGATAACTATCATTTGGGTTTAGCTCACAGAAGGCTCTCTATCCTAGATCTTAGCTCTTTAGGTTCTCAACCTATGAGTTATGAAAGCTTGACTATCATCCATAACGGAGAAGTTTATAACTTTTCTGAGATAAAAGAAGAGCTTATCAAGCTTGGATATGATTTTGTCTCTCATACCGATACAGAAGTGATACTTAAAGCTTTTCACGCATGGGGTGTGGAGTGTGTGGAAAAGTTTCGAGGTATGTTCGCCTTTGCTATCTATGATGAGGGTAAAGAGAAACTTTTTATCTTTAGAGATAGGGCTGGGATAAAGCCTCTTTATTATCACAAAACTGATGAGCTGTTTTTGTTTGGTAGTGAACTAAAAACTTTTTACAAGCATCCTAAATTTCAAAAAATTATCAACAAAAAAGCTCTTCCTTACTATTTTAGATTTGGATATATCCCTGCTCCTTTGACAATCTTTGAAGATACTTACAAATTAAAACCAGGACATTATCTAACTATTGATGTTGCAGATAACAGTTATACAGAAAAAGAGTATTGGAGTGTAGAGAGAGAGTTTTTAGGCGAGAAGTCAAAAGATAGTGAAGAGGTTATAGTAGAAGAACTAGAAAAGATACTGTTAGAGTCATTTCAGCTTAGAATGGTTTCAGATGTTCCTGTTGGTGTCTTTTTGAGTGGCGGAGTAGATAGCTCTTTGGTTACTACACTTTTACAAAAAAACTCTAAAACACCTCTTAAAACTTTCACAATAGGGTTTGAAGAAAAAGGTTACAATGAAGCAACTTTTGCTAAAGAGATAGCTAAGTTTCTAGGCACTGAACATACTGAATATTATTGTACTAAACAAGATATGTTAGATGTTGTTAAAGATTTGCCGTTTATGTATGATGAGCCTTTTGGAGATAGCTCTGCCATCCCAACTCTGCTCGTCTCAAAACTTGCAAAAGAGAAGGTATCGGTGGTACTTAGCGGAGATGGAGGAGATGAAGCATTTGCTGGGTATAGTAAATACTTTGTTTTGGCAAAGATATCAAATTTGCAAAACTCAAAAGTAAAAAAAATAGTTTTAAAAACTTTGACAAGTTTAATTAGTGAAGAGTTAGTTGAAAAAATCAACAATCTTCTACCAGCTTCAAAAAAGCAAAAAAATATAAGAGATAAATATAAAAAATTCAAAAATGCCATCCAAAGTGACAATTTTGCACAAATGTTTATCAATGCAAGTTCTTATGTAGATAATGAAACTTTGGATAAAGTATTGATTGACAATAGTATAGATTTTGATCTAAGCAGTTTTAATATATTTAAAAAAGTAGATCATTTGTCTCCACTTGATCAAATGACACTGTGCGACTATAAGACATTCATGGTTGACGATGTATTGACAAAAGTAGATCGAGCATCTATGAGCGTCAGTATAGAAGCAAGAGAACCTTTACTAGATCATAAGATTATAGAGTTTTCAGCTAAACTTCCCTCCTATTTGAAGTATAAAAATGGTGTTGGTAAATATCTCTTAAAAGAGGTACTATATAAATATATACCAAAAGAGTTGATAGAGAGACCAAAATCAGGTTTTCAGATACCTCTGTATGAGTGGTTGAAGAGTGATTTGAGAGAGGTGTTGGATTTTTATCTTGATAATGAAAAGCTTGCAGAGAGTGGTATCTACAATGTAGATGAAATTGTTAAGTTAAAAGATGATTACTATGAAGGAAAAAGTGTAAATATATCGTTGTTGTGGTTTGTGTTGATGTACGAGATGTGGAGGGAGAAGTGGTTGTAAACAGAAGCAATGCTTTACTCTTTGTCGCCTATATTATCTTATCTCTTAAGGTGGATTTTATTGTGGAATGTGTATAGTATCCCCTTCAAGTGGTTTTCAATACCTGCCTCTCTGGGGGTGGGATTTTTATATCTCACTTTTTTTAGTACTTACTATTCCATGCTTTACAAGTTTATCCACAAAGGCAAGAAGATCTTGCTTTAACAAATCAGCTTCAACATCATACTGATTTAATAGTAGTTCAAAAACCTCTTGTAATGTTTCTTTCTCTTGCATACCTTGCCATATAGCTGTTCCTATCTCATCTAGTCCGAAATAGTTCTCAGAGTTCATATCTAGCAGTACCATTTCACCATCTACTTCTTGAGCAAAGACGGTATCTGCAAATGTGATTTTTTGATTTAAGTCCAATTTATACTCTTTTTAGTGTAATTTTAGCATGTATTTACTTTAGTTTATACGAATTGTTAAATTTTAGCTTGACTTTTAGGAGTGCGTTATGATATCATGACAGTACAAATAAATGTAAAGGGGATTAGAATGAAAAATTTTGATCAAAAAGAGTTAAGCGGTTTGAGTAAGAAAGAGTGGAGTGAGCCACAAATGACAAAGCTAAGTGTTAAGCAAACAGAAACAGGGTCGTCACAATGGAAGCAAGAGGCGTTTGATAATAATGGTAACCCACTTAGTCATTCGTGATTGTTGAGAAATGGAAGGGGGGATTGACACCATAAAGTTGGGCTTTCTGTTCTAAGGTGTTTTAATTCTAAGGAGCTTGGAAGCAGTCTTTTTTCCTTTTTTGAAGCTGTAAAGCTTTTTTAATATAATTATCTTATCGGTTCTCTGCTAGGAAATTTGAAAAACATATGCTAAGTATGATTTCTGAGTGCTTGATTGTTTCAATACTTTTTGTATCTGTTTTGGCTCTCAATACTATCTTGTTTAAATAATTATTTATTTTATTTGGATTAACATAATTTACTTCTGTTATAGTCTTTTCTTTACTTGTGAGTAGCTTTAAAGTTTCAAGCAATAGTATAAAAATACGGTTTACTCTATTTGATTCAGATATTTTTCGTACTGATAATATTTTTGCAGGCAAAAGATCTTTTACTGCTAAAGTAAAAATATATCTACTTTTTGCATCATTTATTATATATTCTTGAGGTAGACTTATCATAAATTCTAAAATTTGCTTATCCAATAAAGGATAACTATATTCTAATTTATTAATAATAGAAGCTTGACTCCAAGACTCTATTCTGGTCTGAATATGTCCATAATTCCAATATGCTAGCATATGCTCTCTAATAGTTTTATGCGGTTGCATTGACAAAATATGAGGCTTATTATTCTCTTTTTTAACTATCTTTATAAACTCTTTTTTTACAAAAAGAAGTAATGCTTCTTTCGAACAAATCGATTTTGGCATCTTGCAGTACAAACTCCTTGGAACTAACGGTATAAATATAGCAAAGTAGATAAAACCAATCATAGATTTTATGGTTTTTCTTTTTTTTGCTATTGCTTTGATTTCTTTAAAAAGCTTTATAAACTTTCCATGCACAAAAAGATCAGAGTAAAATGAGTGACCTTGAGAAGAGGCAAACTCATCTCCTCCCCAGCCAGAAAGTATAGTGCGAGAACCATGTTTCTGTGTAGCTTCTCGTACAGGATATTCATACCAAAATGGTGTAGTTTCCCCATAAACTATATCACGATTACTTAGATTTTTACAAATATCCTCAGTCGTAAGGGCCACATAGTTATGATCTATTCCTTCTGTTTTTGCAATCATTTTACTATTTGACCACTCTTGCTCTTGGAGGTTATCACCCTCTTTAGGTTCAGGTACCCAATTAAAAGCAAGAAGTTGTTCGCCTTTCTCTTTTAGCTTTCTTGCTGCCAATACAGCAATGGATGATGAATCAAATCCACCACTTAAATGAGAAGTGATAGGATAGTTAGAACGCATCCTGCAATATACCGCTTTTTCTAGCAAAATTCTCAGTTTTTTAGCATATGCCTCAGTATTAGAAAGCTTGACTTTAGGGCTATCTTCCAATTTCCAGTAACACTTCTCTTCTGTTTTTGAGTTGGAGATGGTTAATGAATGTGCAGGGGGCAACTTTTTGAAAGTTTCAAAGAATGTAAGTGTTTTACTCAATAGTTGGTGTTTTACTATATAGTTGGCTACTGCTTCATCATTGATCTCTTTTGAAATATCTGGATATTTTATCAAACCTTTGAGGTCATTACCAAAAAGAAAAAGATCTTCGCTCAGATGATAATAAAACTGCTTCACTCCCACATGGTCTCTCGCACAAAAAATCTGCTGTTTTTTCTCATCCCAAATTGCAAAAGCAAAATCCCCCAATAGATGCTTTGGACAATCTTCTTTCCATTTTTTATAGGCTCCTAAGATAAATTCACTATCACCTATTTCACATATCGGTCTATCTGGTAACTCTATCTCTTTAGCCAATTCATCACGATTATCTATTCTCGCATCCATTGTCAAAATATATATATCATCTTTCAATGGCAAATGCTCATATTTTGACTCAGGGGTATTGTAAAGCATTGTATGCCCCAAAGCTATAGAGCCATCGAACCATACATTTTGTTCATCAGGATTCCAGTAAGAGAAAGCTTTGAGCATGGTATCTGCTACTTTCTTTTCGATCGGTTTACCGTTTCGCTTATATATACCAAATATTCCACTCATACCTGACTCCTACTATGCTCGCAAATTTCACTGTAAACTTTTTTTAGACGATTTTTATCCCATGGGACTTCAACACTAAACACTCTAACATAATTTAACATAGATGAGAGGTATTTTAATCGCTTAGTTTTAAGCCATGAATACATATATAGATAGTTAGGCAAAAGAGAGTCAAACTTTGTAAAGCCATTGATCTCTTTAATCGTAATATCTGCATCGTTTTTTACCCCTTTAAGTAGGTAAAAAGCATGAATGGGCTTAAAAGATTTGGTAAAACTATTGACACGATACCCCAACTCTTCAAACTTTCTATAAGGTCTATGATAAGGGTGAGAACCCACTACCATAAATTTATCATCTTTTATAAAGGTTGGTATTTTGTCATCTGATATGAGAGGATGTCCTTGTTTTATAAAGTAGTCTGTCATAGTTGATTTGCCACCCATAGAAGGGGCTATGAAAAATATAGGCTTCCCATCTATTTCAACTGCTCCAGCATGGAAGAAATCATACATATTTTCAAGTGTCATATAAAGAGGTAATAAAAGATGAATGAACCAAAAACTTAATAAATTTGCATTACCTTTTTGATGCAGTTTATAGTATATTTTTCGCTCACTACCTAACCAATAAAATGTCACTACATCTTTTACTTCATAACACCAAGGTTGTCCTATTTCACTTCCATCAAACAGACGGTCACTATAAAGATAGATCTTTCTATCATGTGCAAAATAAAGAGGAAAGCCACAAATGATTGATTGTTTTAGTTTAAGTGGGATATTTGAAGAGAGTTCTAATTCATAGAGCGTTTGAGTACTATGAGAAAGATCCAAAGGAAACTCTATATCACTTTTAATTTTTGTACCGTAAACTATCATTTCTTCTCCCATCCAAACACAGAAAGTACAGTGAATTTTTCATGCCCCGGCTTTCCTGTGATAATGTTCTCTCCACACTGTGACCAAGAGTGAGCTTTCATTTGACCATCCTCTTTATCTTTCATAGTTCCGAGGTAAAAAACACCTGCCACATCACGCTTTTTTAGCATTTTGTGTGCTGTCAATGACTGTGCAAGACAATTACTCTTCCAAGGGGTGTATAAAGAAGCTCTTATTATAGATTTTCCTACTTGTTGTGCAGTTTTCATATCTTCCTCACTTAGTTTTTTCAACTCTTTTTTCTTTGCTTCATGATTTAAAGAGTTTGTTAAACGCTTGAATGAAATTGTTAAAACCGCCAAACGCATCACTCCCAAAGTTGCATATGCTTCAAAAAAAAGTTTTTTCTCTTTTGATGAGAGTTTAACAAATTTTTTAAATTTACTAAGCATCAAAATCCTCTCTTATTAAATTTTGTTCTTGAAGTGTTTCATATGAGCCTTCTGCTTTTATCTTCCCATCTTCTATGAGGTAGATATAGTCTGCTTGTTTGATAGTTGTTGTTCTATGTGCTATAATAATAGTTGTTTTACCTTCAAGAAATGGTGTCAATGTTTCATAAAGATTAAACTCTGTTTCATTATCTAATGCTGATGTCGCTTCATCAAAAATAATGATTTTAGGATTTGAGAGGATAAGTCTTGCTATAGCTAAACGCTGACGTTGACCCCCAGATAAGCGAATGCCATTTTTACCAATAATCGTTTCTAAACCATCTTCTAGTTTGTCCACAAAACTTTCCAACTGAGAAGCTTTTAGTGCCTCATATATCTCTTTATCACTTCTCTCTCTTGAGAGTGTAAGGTTCATTCGTATGCTATCATTGAAAAAAAGTGCATGTTGGAGCATAAGTGCTACATTTTCTCTTATAACAGGTAGTCCTATCTGATTTATAGGTGCATTACCATATGAAATTTTTCCAGTATGAGCAGAATAAAAACCAACCATTATCTGTGCGATAGTTGTTTTACCGCTACCGCTTGATCCTATAAGTGCTATCTTTTTTCCAGCTTCTGCTTGAATGTTAATATTGTGAAGAATTTCTTTACCTTTGCTGTAGCTAAAAGAGATATTTTGTAGTGTTATTGAAGTGGTTTTGACATTTTCAAAAGGGTTAATTTCTTGAGGGTACTTAGGCTCTTGTTCAAGTGCGAACAGAGTATTGATTCGTTCCATTGCTGGTTTTACACTTTGATACTCAATGACCAAACCTGATAACTGCTGTATAGGTCTGGTTAATGTGGAAAGATAAAATAGAAAAGCTATCATCATTCCTATAGAGAGATTAGAGTAGGCTACTGTTGCTATAGCCAATACTCTAAAGATATCTACTACTGTATTTGTCAAAAGTCCAGAAGCACTGTGTGCCACAAATGACTTATAGCCAAATTCAAATGTTGCTTTTTCCAGATCTTTAGCTCTATTTTTTAGAGTAACAAAAAAATTACTCTCTTGATTGCTTGCTCGTACTTGGATAAAAAGTTCCAAAGTTTCATTTATTATCTCATTATAAAGTTCATAAGATTCATTTTGACGACGTAAATATGCACCCGTTTTTCTTCCTACTATCTTTGAAAAAGTAAGAAAAATAGGATTAAGTACAAAAACCAGTATGGCAAGTATCCAGTTCATCCAAAGCATCACCACTGCTATGCCAACTAACATTACAGAAGCAGTAAACAGTGTTACTACCGCTCTTCCTGCAAATCCACTTATCCTTTCAACATCTTGAATTGTATTAGAAGCTATACCTCCTGGCTTTAATGTTTCATACTCAGATATGGAAACTCTCTGAAGATGATTTAAAACATGGTAACGCATTAGATAAGATAGATGTGTTGTGATTTTAATAGAATAAAAGGTTGATCTGTTGGTGAAAAAAAATGCTGAAAACCTTAAAATAAGAACTACCAATAATACAACCAATATATAAACCCAATTTTCAGAGCTTCCAAAAATAGAAGAGATTATCTCTGTCATTTTTCCTGGGTTTTTTAGTAATATCTCATCTATAAGAAGTGGTACAAGTATAGGGATCGGTAACAACATCAATGTCGCCACAACTCCATAAACATTACTACTCCAAAAATCACTTTTTTGTGATTTTATTTGAGTATAAAGGGTTTTAAATGTATAGTGTTTTATCATGATTAGCATATTTTAGCTAAGTTATATTAAATAATCTCTAAAATTAAATATTTTATAAATTAAATAAGATATCAATTCTAAAAATTTAACCTAAAATACTTTTTAATGAAGGTATACAACTTGATATGAAATATGCTACAATAAGCATATAGGCATTATTGTAACTTTTATCAATATGCAATCATTGAATGAAACAAAGGTTTATGAAGTATGAAACTTAATGTATTGCATTTAATTTCTGGACTTGGACAAGGTGGTGCGGAACAGGTATTACTTGATATATCTATAAAGTTTAAAAAAAATAGATACATTAAAAGCTCAGTTATCTCTTTTTCTGATGAAATTACTCTTTTGCCTATGTTTAAAAAAAATGACATTGACATTAGTGTATTGTATACAAAAAAATCATTACTAGACTTTATAAAAACCATTCATAAAGTCAGTCTATACATACAAAAAAATGAGATAAATATAATTCATGCACATATGTCACATAGCATAATAATTGCAGCTATTTTAAAAATGAGATTTCCAAAAATTAAAGTTGTATTTACATCACATAGTATTAATCTTGAAAGCAAACTGAGAGAAGCCATCATTTTTCTATTAAAACCTTTTAGAGCTATAGATATATTGTTTTCTCAAAATATGTATAGATGGTTTAATAAATATAAATATAAAACTGTACCTAACGGCATAATAGTTGAAAACTTTGAGATGGAAACTGAAAAATTTGAAAAATTTACTTTTATTGCAGTAGGAAATATAAAAGAAGCCAAGAATTATCCATTTCTCATAGACTGTTGCAAGGAACTAAGTGAAAAATTTGATTTTCAACTATTGATAGTTGGAGCAGGCGATCAAACAAGATTGCAAGAGCAAGTTCAGAAGTTAAAGTTAGCAAAGTATGTCCAAATCTTAGGATATAAAAATAACATAGCACAACTGTTAAGCCAATCACACTGTTTAGTCATGCCTTCACTTTGGGAAGGAATGCCTATAGTCATGTTAGAAGCAGGGGTCACAAAACTGCCTATCATATCAACAAAAGTTGGAAGTATCCCAGATATTTTAGATGATACATGTGCTTATCTTTCAGATCTAGATAACTTTTTAAAAAACATGGCATATATAATGAAGAACTATGAAGAATCAAAAATAAAAGCAGAAAAATTCAATAAAAAAGTAAAAGAAAAATATACTATTGATAAGACTGTTAAAGCTTTAGAAGATTTATATAAAAATTTAATAAAATAGTTTTTATTAGCAAAGTTATTTATTTTTTAAATTGCTGATGTGTTTTATTCCTAAGCGAAATGGTCTTATGATGAAATATAGAAAATGAAGATGTTTGGGTAAATTGATATTTAATACATCATCAGGAGTAATTTTAAAAATATAAGAAAAACAGTACTTTGCTTTGTCTGTAAAAGAATCATAAAGTTTTAAGTGATAGTCAAACTTTTTGTACATAGATGAAATTTTTGAACTATGCTCAGCAGGTTTTTTGTTGAGTAATTTTAAGGTATGGATTTTTAGTAAGTAGATATTTTTTCGTTTTTCAATCTTTTCTTCGATGGTACTAGGGAGGTTTGTTCCAAATAATTCTTTGTTTAGTGATAAACCAAGAAGCAAAGTATTTATACTATGTGTTTCTTTCGCGTAAAGCCATACTGTATCCCAATTTATATCATCTATATTTTTAATAAGCCTGTCAACATCAACAATCCATTGTATTCGTTCCCACATATGCTTAGAGCCATGAGAACAAAGATAAACAAGTAAAAGTTCAGATTGTAATGTTTCTAGCTCTTTGTCTTGAATTTTAATAATAGTTGGATTTGATTTTACATTTAAGCCATCTAAAGTTACAAAGAGATTTTTTCTAAAAAGCTTCCAATGAAGCTCAATATAGGTATGTTTTTTTGTATGACGAAGCCCTAAATCACTACTGACATCAAGTAATGCCTTATTTTTAAAATAATCCAATTCTACATCTGGGATATAGTTATTTGAAGTAATTGTAGTAGCAGCTTTAAATAAATCTTTTTCATCTACTAAAATATCTAAATCTCCGAAATGACGCAAAGTAATATCTCCATAAGCCATTTGAGAAAGAACAGGACCTTTTAATACTAAAGCCTTTATATCATTTTTTTTAAGCAATTTTATAGTGTGTATCAACTCTGCGGACATAAGCATGTTTTGTTTAGCAATTTGTAAGTACAAAGATTTTAAATTTACAAATAAAAATTTAATTGATTGTTTCTCTTTTTTAATAATCTCATCCATATGAAGTTTATTTAAGCTTTTATAAACTAGTGGTATGATTCTGTGAGCAATGGCCAACTCAATTAAAGAGTTAAAGTTTAAATCTATAGTGTTAATAAAAGATAAAATGAAAGATATATCATCTTTTGACGGTTTTGTTTTGCAGCAAGTAATTAGAAATAAAAACTCATCTGAAAGGCTATCTTTTATTGTGCTGTGTGCAGTATGGCTATTTTTACTATTATTCATAATACTAAATCCTTAGGTTACAAAGTATACATATATAATCGAAAGTATTTTTAAAGACTTTGAAGATGCTAGATTATCTAGAGCGAGAAGAAAATCTTTTTTCCTTTTTCTCTCCATATCCATATCCGTAGCCATATCCGTAGCCATACCCTCGACCACTTCCTTTTTCTATATCTATACCATTTAAAATTAAACCAATCGAAGGTATCTTTTTTTCCCTAGCCATCTTAGTAAAATCTTTAAGGAGATTTTTTTCCGTATAGTTTGCTTTTATGACAAGAAGCATTAGGTCAATATATTTTAACAATAGATGCACATCACTTATGATACCTATAGGAGAAGTATCGAGTATGATAAAGTCATATTTTCCCATAAGTGTATGCATAGTAGTTTTAAATTTTTTACTCAAAAGAAGTTCTGCTGGATTTGGTGTTACTGGGCCTGCTGGTATGAAGTCAAGATCTTCATTGATGGGTATAGTTATCTCGTCAAGTGTATAGTAACCTGCAAGCATTTCACCCATACCTTTTTCATTTTTTTTTCCAAACTCTTCGTGGAGCCTTGGTTTTCTCATATCAAGATCTATAACAAGTACTTTTTGATGAGCTAAGGAGAGTACCTTTGATAACTCTGATGAGACAGTAGTTTTTCCCTCTTTGGGGATAGATGAAGAGACAAGAATAACTTTGCACTTTTCATGTTTTGGTATGATGTACTGAACATTTGTACGAAGTGCTCTAAAGGCTTCTTTAAAACCATATTTAAATCGTTGAAACGGTACAATTCCATAGATAGGAATATCAGTGATCTTTTCAATATCTTCAGCAGAATGGATTTTATTGTCCATAAGTGCTCTAAGAAATGCTAATGCAATTCCCAAGATAAGACCAATTAAAAAACCAGCAGCAACTAAGAATTTTTTGTTTGGCTTGATAGGAAATTTTGGCACTAATGCTTCATCTATAACTTTTGTATTGCTCACTATTGAAGCTTTTGATAGTTCTATCTCCATTCTTTTTTGTAATAAAAAAGTATAAATATTTTCTGTGAGAGTAAAGTTTCTTTTAAGATCGCCTAATTTCATATTGACAGTAGGTAGAGATTTTAAAGTTTTTTCATTTTTTTGTATCTCTTTTGTTAACATACTATTTTTAGAAGCCATCGTTTGATAGATTTCCGAGATAGATTTTTTTACATAGTTGTCCAATTGAGATATCTCTTGTTGTAATCTATCTCTATTTTTATTAAAATATCTATTTATATTATTTTTAATAAGTCGTAGCTCTTTTTTTAATTGTATAATTCGTGGATGGCTTTGAGTAAAGTCTTGTAAAAGTAATTTTAAAATCTTATTTTTATCTCGTGCAATTTGAAGTAGGACATTTAATTCTACATTTGTAGTTATTGACACTCTTTGGTCATTTTGTTGTGCTTTTAGAAGTGATAACTTCTCTTTTTTCTCTCTTATAGACTCTATCCACGAGTTTAACTGATTTGTATCTATACCGCTACTTTGAAGTGCAAAAACATCGATAAAATTTTGAGTTTTTTTATTTTTTATATTTTCTAATGTGTTTAATTTTATTTTTACATTTGTTAGTTTCTCTTCATTATACATAAGTTTTTGAAGTACATTGCCCCCTGCAGATGCTGAACTTGTTCTAATGTTTTCTGATTGAAAAGTCTCTAATTTTTTTCCGTAGTTTTTAAGAGTATTTTGCATAAATGCTAGTCTATCATCTAAAAAAACAAGTGTTTTTTGGTTTTCTAAAGTTTTATTTTCAAGCCGATATTCAATATATATATTTGCTATCTCATCTACAATTTTTTTAGCACGATTTGGTATGGTGTCTGTATAAGTAATTTCTAACAAATCATCAGATGGCTTCTTGATTTGGAGATTATTGATTATATTTTGTGTAAGATTTAATTTATCAGTATTTATTGAAAATAGATAGTAAGGAGCATCTATGGGACCTTTTATTTTGTTTATTTTGATAGCATAAAGGTCTAGTAAAATTAACTCATCATAACTGTGTGTACCGTTGTAACCAGTTGCTTTATTTGTCAATATGAAACTATCATTATCTTTTGGTACGAGTTTAAAGGTGACATTTCTGATAACTCTATCTGTATTCAAAAGTTCTACTTTAAAGTAGAGATTGCCTCTTTCTAAATCTTTATAGTTAAGATTAATAAAATATTTTATCTCTAAGTCAACTTTATCTAATACTTTAGAGATTATTTTTCTAGATTTTAGTATTCTTATATTTGTATCTAACCCATCTCCTATTTGTCTATCTGAAGCTCCTGGAAGTAAAAAGCTCAATTTTGATACTTTTCCGTTTTCTATGGCTATGAGTGTACTTGTGTTATAAATTGGTACTAAGAAGTAAGCATAGATTGTAACAGCTAGGGTAAAAAGTAGTGTTGTAAAAATGATACTCCACTTGTATCTTCCTAGAGTAGAGAAGATAAATGGTATATCTAATTCATCGTTTTGCTTCATTAGTTAATTCCCATTTATAAAGTAATCAATTGCTAAATATGAACTTAGTGTATTGGTTATAAGACCAAGAATCGTACTAAAATCATTGATAGCGATATTAACAGATCGCATGTATCTAGGTTGTACATACACTACACTATTTGCGGGAATCATTAAATCACTGGCATTTAGAGAAGACATTTTTGTCATATCAATAATTCTAGCTTTTTGTGCTCCTAATTCTCCACTAATAATCTGTATAGCATTTCTTTGAGCACCATCTGTTAAATCACCTGATTTTGCGATTACTTCGTATAGTGAAATACTATTAGATGTTATAGATTTCATTCCTGGGCTACCTACCTCACCAAATACATAGATTCTTTTGTTTGTGATATGAACTTTTATATATGGATCAGTAAGGTATGCTCTGTAATTTTGTGTTAAAAGGTTGCTAGCTTGTTGTTCTGTAAGTCCAGCAAATTGTATTTCGTTTATGATAGGGAGATATAGTGTTCCATCACTATTAACTGTATACTCTTGTTTGGTAGGTTGTACAGTTGCAAGCGCACTATTGGTATTTAAATCATTTATTTGCTCAATTGCAATTTTTCTAGATCTATTATAGACATCAATTTTCAGTGTATCACCTGGCAAAATTTTATTTACATAGCGAAAATTTATATCATACTCTTGATGTAAAGTTTTATCATTTTTGTTTTTTTTAATAAAAACTTCTTCTTTTTCTTTTGGAAATACCACATTTAAAAATCCTGAATTTTTTGCTTCAGAGTCTATAACATTTGTTTTATCTTCTTGAAAAAGTTTGTATTTTGAGCTACAGCCCGTAAAAAGTATTAGAAGAGAGAAGATTAACAATTTGTACATTATAAATACCCTAAAATATATTTACACCTATGTTACTAAATTTATTATTTAAATATGCTGTATAAAATAATAATAAAGTTTAAATAATTAAATTTAAAAATATATTTTGTTTAAGTTTAACTATTTTTTATACCTCCACAAGGTATACTTTTTTGGATTATTTATCACCTCTTTGATAGTTTGTTGATATTTTTTTATTATAATCTCTTCACTAAAGTTTTTAAGTACTTTTTCTCTAGCATTTTCTCCCATTGTGAGTCGCTCTTCATCGCTAAGTTCTATCATTTTTATGATAGCATTTGCTAAGTCTAAAGGATCTTTTGCTTGACATAAAAATCCATTTATCCCATCATCTACTATATCACTGCATCCAGGGACATCAGTAGTGACTATAGGTTTTGCCATGCTTGCAGCTTCGAGTAGTGATCTTGATAACCCTTCTCTATATGATGGAAGTACGATAGATGAAGCTTTAGCTATATGTGATTTTATATCATCTGTATGACCTTTGTACTCTATAAGTCCTTGATATATCCATCTATTTAGAGTTATTTGATTGATAGCTGTAGGGTTTTTTTCATATAGACTTCCTACAATCTGAAATTTAATATTTTTATATTTGCTTTTTATAATTTTGATAGCTTCTATATACTCATCAATTCCTTTATCTCTAATTAGTCGTCCTATAAACAAAAATGTTAGATTTTTAGGTTCAAAATTTTCAGGAGCAAAGTATTTTGTATCTATACCTGATCCAGGAATAAGTTCTACGATATCTTTATTTACAAGAGAGTTTTCTATAAATAGTTTTTTATCATGATGGTTTTGAAAAAAGACTTTTGTTGAAAATTTTAGTGTTAGCTTATAGAGTGTGCGTGCGATTTTTGAACTAAGATTATTATTTAAAAATACTGTTCCTAAGCCTGAAATATTTCCAATAGTTGATTTTCTTAAAAAAGCTGCAGCTAAATTTCCATATATATTTGGTTTAATAGTATAATGAAGTATGACATCTGGATTTATCTTTTTATAAAGTTTTAACAGATGAAAAAATAGTTTTAATTCTTTGATTGTATTTATATTGTCATTATCTAAATCTAGGTGATGAAATTCAAATCCTTCTTTTTGAAGAAGTGCTGTGTAGTTGTCATAAGGAGCAATAACTACGATGTGGTAGCCATCTCTTTGTAAAGTTTTTAAAAGATTGAGGCGAAAATTGTATACATTCCATGAAGTATTAATCACGATTGCAACTGTTTTAGAAGAATTGTTCAATGGAAATTACCTCTTGGAAAAGTTAGTACATTTATTTTATCTTATATTAGCTTAGATATTTCAATAACTATTGTAAATTAAGCTATTATTTATGTTATTTCTTAATTTATACTTACTCAGAGATATTTATTGTTTCCACATGCTAGTTAAAACTAAACATTTTCAGTGTAAGGCTCTAGCTTCTACAAATGTGTTAAAAGCTAGAATGAGAGTATGAAAAGGGGAATCCATACAATACGGTGTTAGGGAAGTAGTAGGATGAATTGTCTTGGTAGTTTTAATATTGCAAATGATGAAATTATTCTTACATAAGAAAGTCATAAAGCTTTGGCTTATATTACCTTATGTCCTTGAATACAATCCATATAGAAAGAGTATGGAATTTCATAAAGTCCATTGTTAAAGAAGAGTTATTTTGAACAGTTTATTACAAAATTATAGGTTGGTTATAGATATATTAAGATGTTTTTCTTAGTATGATTACTTTACTACTCATAAATATCAGCTCTTTTAAAATAGTTTTTTTCAACCCCAGCATCTATAAGATTTTTAGTTTTTTCGAAAGTTTCTTTATATAGTCTATTTTTCTTATTATGATTTACAATAGTCTTTTTATACATACGATAGGCATAAAAAATTACCAAGACATATGAGCCATATATAAGGGCAGGAAATGAACTATAAACATCTGTAAAAAGTCCAAAAAAGTTATGTATAGTAAATACACCAAATACCGCCAACGAACCAATCCAAATAGGATATGCACTATCGCTTGAGTTGAGGGAAAACTTCTCTAAACCTCTTAATCTATCTGCATTTTGATTTATTTCAGTTTTTATTATAGCACTATCTTCTGTATCATTTTCTAAAATTTCAAACTCTTTTAAGTGAATATTTGAGATTTCTATATCTTTGTTTAGTCGTCTATATTCATCTAAATAGATAGGATTTTTTAATAAATACTCTCTTATTTGATTCTCATCTATCTCTTTTAAGTTTGCTTCTTTTAAAATATCATCATATATATAACTAAAAAGCCCATCTGTTTTTATCTGTTTTGGCACTTTATCAAGATTTACCATTTTTCTTCCTCTTTTTTATCACACAAGGTAGAGCTTGTGTGATAAACTGTTTATGCTTCCTCTTTTGGAATAGGATCTGTTGTTTTTAGTTTGGTTGGCATAAAGATACCAATTAACCCTTTAATTCCAATACTCATAATTACATTGTACATAAATATAAACCAGGCAACAAGAATCATAAGTCCACATATGCCAGCTAAAATCATATAGGTAGCATACTCACCCTCTACATACATCGATCGCCTTAACATTCCATTTACACCAGCCATTCCCATAAAAGCACCCATTCCGATACCTCCAACTAGATGCAACCAAAAATGTATATCTGCTAACTTTTGACTATAAAGCTTAGCACCATTTGTAAGCACTGGAAACAAGACATATATAACAGCATACAAAGTCATAGTAAGTCCAACAAGTATCGCCACATGAACATGAGGTCCTATAATCCACTGTGTATTGTGTAAAATTCTGTTTAATCCTATATCAGCTTGCAATATTCCAGCAGGAACTGCCAAAGCAAATCCAAGCATACCAGCTAGTAAAAACTTCAACTCATTTGTCACTTTAAGAGGTCTAGCTCTCCATAGAGTCATAAGAGTGATAAATATAGCGATACCTTGAGTTACAAGCTCAAACGCAGTTACCATCTCACCAGATACTACTTTCATAATATTTGGCTGACCTTGATCTGAGAGAAGATGGTGAGACCATACAGCCCAAGATACAACAAGCTCTACCAAAAGTGCAGCTCTTGCGATATTCTCCATAAAAAGTCTTTTACCAGTTATCATCATAGCAAGCAGATACCAAGTACCAGCAACATAGATTAAAACAAGCCCATCAGCGATTAAGTCTAATCCCCACCAAAAATAGTTTTTATATAAAAGTGCATCTATGGATTTATAATCAAGACTAACTCCACCCATCTCTGCAAAGATATAAACAAGTATTAAAATACCACAACTCAAAATTACCAAAGCATCTAAAAATGTATCAACTGTCCCTCTAAATATCGCAACTATAGGAAGAGATACGGCTGGCTCTTTGGAGTAAGGTGGTTTGCCTTTCATTTTATTGATAAGATTTAAAACACCATCAATACCAAAAGCAGAGATTAAAAGTGGCTTTACCTCTCTTTTTTTATGCCCTTTTTCAGTATAAAATATAGTCGCATAAGTGTTAATAATAAAAAGCATAGTTCCAACCATGATGATAGCAATACCGATAACAAACATAGCTCCACCAATAAGTGAAAACTGTTTAAAATCCACAGGAAGTGGCCAGTATAGTGTGTAAAGTGGTGCATATTGATAGATAAAACCAGCAAGCCATGCTAAAAGTGTACCACCACCAATCATCATCCAAGTTGCATTAGCAATCTTAATACTATAAAGTGGCTTCTTCATAAGATAAGGCACCAAAAAGGTAAATGCTCCAAAAACTATCATATAAGTTGAACCAAAAATTCCTACTATCGGATGTACTGTCATGATAGAGAAAAAGTGTTCATTATTAAGTGCATCTATTGGTGTAATTTGAGCAGCTCTCATTAGCATACCCTCTATGGCAGCAAGTCCATAATATAAAAGCCCAACAACAACAGCTCTTAAAGTAACTTTTTGCAAAGGTGTTAGAGAGTCTGGTTTAAAAACACCTTGTTCCCCATTCATTAATGTATCTTTATAATTCATTTTAAATAGCCTCCTTAACTTTTTTCGCTGACATCACAGCCTCTTACTTCAACCACCTTTTTAAGATGCATTAAATTTGCACCTTTAGGTCCTGAATACTCTGTCGATCTTATATTGTAAACTCCATTTTTATGAAATTGCCAAAGCAGATCATTTCTACTTCCAGGAACTACTTGCATCTGAAAAAGCATAGTTCCATCTTGGCGAAATAGACCAAAACCATAAGTCAAATCATCAGAATAGAGTTCAAACAGTGCTTTTTGTCCACACTCTATAATCATCTTATCTCTTGGTAAGATATATTTATGATCTTTCATAACTATATGAAAAACAACATCAGCTTTTATACCATCTCTTTTTAAATCCATAGAGACCCAAGGAACTTTGTTAAATGTTAAAATATGTACAGAGACTCCCATAAAAACTAAAAAAGCTATAAAGCCATAAAATGGAACTCTTATAAGTCCTCTTGGCTTATGTTTTGCGACCAATGAGTATGCAAACCATGCAAACAAAGCTATGATAAGTACTGAATAGATACCATATGCAACTTTAAGTGTGAAAAGTACATCTAGTGAATCAACCATAAATCCTCCTTTTATTTTCTATTATTTTCAGTAATAATTGTAAAAAATATAAAGGGTAAAAAAATTGACTAGTGTCAAGAAAAGTATAAAATATATGGTTAAAAATTACTCATTAATTAATTTAATTTTTAAGGTAAGGTTTTTTTTGTATGATTTTTAGGCAGGGTAATATTTGCTATTAATGTTTTTGAGTAACTATATCTTTTTGTTTTTGTTTTTTTAGAGGATCTTTTTCAACAAAGATACTTTTTCTACTCCAAGGATCCATCTGTGTATAATACATAAGAGTTGAGTAGGTAGAAGGAGTAGGTATAAAAACCTGTACTTGTTCAGGGTTTAGCCTAAGCTCTTTGTTTGCAAACTCTTTTAAACTACTCATATCTTCCATCTGGCTTCCTGGGTGTGCAGCTATTAGGTAGTAGGTTAGAAACTGTTTTTTCCCTGATTTTTTGTTAAGAGCATCAAAATTTGCTTTGAAGTTTAGGAGTGTTTTTTTGTCGGGTTTTCCCATCAATTTTAGTATCTTCTCCTCAGTATGTTCAGGAGCTATTTTCATCTGACCTGATATGTGGTGATCAACTAAGGTTTTTAGATATTTTTGACCATACTTTTTATCCTCATTTATCAAATCATATCTTATGCCAGAGTTTACAAATGCTTTTTTTATATGTGGCAGTTCTCTTATCTCTTGAAGCATCTCTATTTGTGGTTGGTGGTTTGGTTTTAGGGCAGGGCAGACCTCTGAGCTTGTGCAGGCAATATCTGTGCAGACTCCGCTTTTTAATTTTTTGTCACACTCATAGCCGTACATATTTGCAGTGGCTCCTCCAACATCATTTATAATGCCTTTGAAATCTTGATGATTTTTAAACTCATCTATCTCATCAACTATGGATTTTTTACTACGACTTCTTATAGTCCGTCCTTGATGTACAGATATGGCACAAAAATTACACTCTCCATAACATCCATGATGTGTGGTTACAGAAAATTGAATAGTCTGTAGTGCTTTTACCTCTCCTTTGGCTTTATAGTATGGATGCACATCTCTCTCATATCTTAAATCATAAACTTTATCAATCTCATCTTCACTCATATAATCTTGAGGAGGATTTTGGATAAGCCATCTTGTATCGTGAAGTTGACAAAGACCTTTTGAGATCATAGGTTCATTGTTGTTGTAAAATTGGTGAAACATATTTATAAACTCTTTTTTATCATCCTTGCACTCTTGAAAGCTAGGAAGTACAATATAGCCCTTTTTGGGCTCATTTGATATGTAACAAAGACCTTGTATATCTTCAATTTCTTTTTTATCTCGATAAGCATTAGCTAACTCTATAACAGTTTTCTCAGCCATACCATAAATCAAAACATCAGCTTTAGCATCAAAAATGAGAGATTTTCTAATCTTATTTGACCAATAATCATAATGCACCACTCGTCTTAAACTTGCCTCTATTCCACCAAGTACAATTGGAGTTGTGTTTTTAAAGTTTTTTCTTATATGATTTACATACTTTATAGATGCACGATCAGGACGACGATTGTTGATAGCTCCTGGTGTAAAATCATCACTTTTTCTAAATTTTTTAGTTGCTGTATAGTTTGCCACCATACTATCCACCAACCCAGCACTAACACCCCAAAAAACAGAAGGTTCACCAAGTCTTGTGATATCATCATCATTTTGTAAATTTGGCTGAGCTATAACTCCTACTTTGTAGCCTGCATCTATAAGTAATTTCCCGATAATTGCTATGCCATTATATGGAGTGTCTATATAGGTGTCGCCAGATATTAAAATAATATCAAGTTTCTCCCAGCCTAATTTTTTTAACTCTTTTTTGGTTGTAGGTATGAACATGTTGATATAATAGCAAAAACAGTGTAAAAAAGCTAGATATATTTTTTATTAGGAGTCACAATTTATTATTATCACATAGCCATCATCGGTTCACCACTCTCTTTACTAACTTATGAGAGTGAGCAACTTATAGATATAGGTACTCTCGTAGAGGTAAATCTTAGAAATAAATTAGTTAGAGGTATTATTTATTCACAATGTGAAAAACCTAAGTTTACATGTGAAAAAGTTGAAGCTATTTTAGATTTATCTTTTAATGATAAATATATGAAAATTATTAATTTTCTAAGCCAATACTACTCTTGCTCTTTTGGAGATGCAACAAAACTTTTTCTCCCTTTTCAAGCTAAAGCAAATAAAATTCAACAAACAGTAGATATAGATATAACTCTATCAAAAACCCAACAAGATGCATATGACTTTATACTTAAAAATCAAACTTCACTTCTTTTTGGAGATACTGGAAGTGGAAAAACTGAGATCTATATGAAGCTGTTTGAGAAGATGATAAATGAGGGTAAATCTTCTATTTTTTTAATGCCTGAAATTTCTCTAACACCACAGATGCAAAAAAGAGTTCAAAATCATTTTGGAGAAAAGGTAGCTATTTGGCACTCAAAAGTTACTAAAAAAGCAAAACAGAAGATATTGGATGGCATCCATAGTGGAGAGATTAAAATTATCGCAGGAGCAAGGTCGTCTCTGTTTTTGCCACTTACTAATATCGGCTTAATTGTTGTAGATGAGGAACATGATGATAGTTATAAAGCTTCAAATAGACCTAGATATAGTGCTAGAGATATGGCGGTTTATATGGGAAGAGTTTTAGGAGCGACTACTCTTTTGGGTTCAGCTACTCCATCTTTAAGCTCTTATCATAAATTTCCATATTTTAGGCTTAGGGGGACTTTTTTTGATAGTTCAAAAAAGATAAGTTTTGTAAATGAGGGTGAAGATATACATGAAAAGATCTATACAAGGCTTCACAATACACTCTTGC
>JAMOMC010000125.1 GCA_027068765.1 Campylobacterales bacterium | reverse complement strand
GGCAAAACCATTAGGAACAAGTACTCCTTCAGAGGTAAGGTGTTGATACATCTCACCTAAAGAGGCATTTTTACCACCCACTTTAGAAACATCTTCTATTCCTAACTCATTAAACCATTTTACATACTGTGTTTTCATAAATAGCTCCTTCTCCATTTAGGATTATATAAAGTATTTTGAAAAAAGAGTGCTACTAAAGTTGCATTTTTGTTAAGAGATATTGGGGAGGGCAATTTTGGGCAAAAGAATATTTTTGTGTTACAGCAGTTCTCATAGTTGCTTCTAGTTTGATATTTGCCCGACAGGGAAAACATATTTTTGTTGCTACAATCTGTTAGTTTTTTATGCGATTTTGATTACTTTTTTAGTGATATTGCAAAATAGTTATATTCTGTTTTACTTTCATCAAGTAAAAGTTCTTTATCAATTTTAGCAATCAACACTATACAGTTTCTTAAGTCATCTGAATCAGCTTCAGGATATTTTCTTTGAAGTTTATTTCGAATTGTTGGAACTTCCACAGCTTTATTTTTGACAATGTTTTTTATATCATCTACTAAATTCATTTTATATATTCCTTTTTAAGCTAACGTTTGAGTAAAAAAATCTGTATCTGCTCACAATCGTTTTAATAGTTCTTATGATAGCAAGTTTTTTTCCTCAACCAAAATATCCGTCAGGGATACAGATTTTTTTCTCCGTTTTGTTATATCTTCACTTATAATGGTTAGTAAAAGCGATAATCTCTATCTCATTTTCTCCAATATAGATAAATAATGCTCTATATTTTCTATCTAGTCTAAATGAGTAAATTAACCTATTTTTTGGTTCTAATAATTCAGTATTTAAAGAAGGATAAAAAGGATCATTTTCAAAAAGTTTTTTAGATTTTGCATACTTTTTTGTAAGATTGTGTTTTTTGAGATAACTATCTAAGTCATCTCTTATTTTTTTGATTTTCATTTATAAATGGAACTCTTTTTTAATCCTTCTTCTAAATCAGTTAAAAAATCATTTGAATAATCTTCTTTTTTAAAATCACTTATGATATTTTGAACATTATCTTTTTTAAACTCTTTAAAATATAACTCTCTTTCAACTAAGCTATTCTTTACTTTTTCAAGTTCATTAAGAGACATTTGTGAAATAAGTGAAATAATATCTTTAGTTTCTAAATCTATTGACAACTGCATCTTTTAGCCTTTTTATAATTTATAGCCATTATAACAAATTTTTTGATGATTTGAAAATTTTAGTTTTTTTCTCTATTGTTTTTGGGCATCTTTTTTTTAAAAGATGTAGGGATATCATATAGAAATTATGAAATTTAATGATATTTACTCATCATGATAACTCTCTTATATTTTTTTGCAAGATAGGATGGGACTACTTGATGTAACGGTGGACTTCACCGACAGGTTTACCTGTTCGGTGCTAGGTTTTGTTGTCTTATTTACTCAATTCCTTGATTTTTTCAAACCAAGACTTAATTTCTTCATAAGCATTAAGTTCTTCTAAGTCCT
>JAMOMC010000124.1 GCA_027068765.1 Campylobacterales bacterium | reverse complement strand
ATACTTACTGTTTTATCGTACTATGATGACCCTCTCTTAACATGAGGATTTAACTTCAAAAGAAGTGCATCTGCTAAGATATTTCCAAGCAAAGTCAAAAATGCAGAGATGATAAGTATCCCCATTATCACAGGGTAATCTCTACTCATAGCACTTTGAAAAAACAGCAGTCCCATACCATCAATTGAAAAAATCTTTTCTAAAATCACAGAACCACCAATGAGTCCTGGAAGAGAGAGTCCTAACATTGTTATGATTGGGGGAGAGAGGTTTGGTAGGATATATCTCTTTAAAATCACACTATCACTAAGTCCTCTAGATTTTGCAAAAAAGATATAATCACTCTTTAATATATCGATAGTAAGGCTTCTAACATACATAACCAAACTTCCAATTCCACCAAAAACAATTACAAATATAGGAAGTATAAGATGCCAAGCTTGGTCAAGAAACTTCCAAACACCCTCTTTCTCTTCGATAGATTGTAATCCTGCGATTGGAAACCATCCTAAATTTACTGAAAATATAATTATAAGTAAAATTGCAAGATAAAAAGATGGCATTGCATATGAAAAAAGTGAAAATTGTTTGAGTGCTTTATCAAAAAATTGATCTTGTCTAAATGCTGCTTTTATACCAAGGTAAAGCGATATAGCAAAAACCAAAACCATACTAATGATATTTATAATAAGAGTGATATGAATACGAGAAAGTATCTCATCTTTGACCTCTTTTCCGCTAGCAAATGAGATACCAAAGTCAAGATGCAAAAGAGCAACTATCCAAGAGTAATACTGAACATATAGAGGTTTATCAAGTCCATAAATTTGCTTTAGATGCTCAATTGACTCTTTTGTGATATTGGGATTTAGCTCACCACTTGCAAAAAATGAATTTGGTGCAAAGTGAATCGCTAAAAACGAAATTATCGAAATAATAAAAAGCATAAACACTACATAAAGTAGCTTAGAGAAAAAGAGCTTCACTTATTTTCGATTATCCCAACTCAAAACTGTTCTACCCTCTTCATTTTTCTCAACCGCACCCATTCCCATGATGTTATAACCTGCATCTACATAATGAACTTCACCGCTAACACCTGTTGATAGATCACTAAGCAGATACATTCCACTATTTCCAACTTCTATCGTTGTTACATTTTTTTTGAGTGGAGAGTTTGTCTCATTCCAATTAAGAATATTTTTAAAATCCCCAATCCCACTAGATGCTAAAGTTTTGATAGGTCCAGCGGAGATAGCATTTACTCTGATATTTCTACCACCTAAATCAACTGCCAAGTATCTCACACTAGCTTCAAGTGCAGCCTTAGCAACTCCCATGACATTATAGTGTGGAATATACTTTGGTCCACCAAGATAACTAAGAGTAAGAACCGACCCACCATCATTTAAAACAGGTAAACATGCACGAGTTAAAGAGACTAAAGAAAAAACAGAAGTATCCATCGCCAATGCAAAATCATCTCTCAAAGTATCTATAAAACCACCTTCCAATGCACGACGAGGTGCAAATGCAACTGAATGAACAATAAAATCAATCTTCCCAAAATCTTTTTTAAGAGATTCAGTTAACTCTTCTAAATGCTTCTCTTTTGTAATATCTAATTCATAAATAGCACTACTCTCAAACTCTTTAGCTATCGGTCTAACTCTTTTTTCAAGTGCTTCATTCAGATATGTAAATGCTAGCTCAGCTCCTTGTGCATGACATGCTTTTGCTATTCCATATGCAATAGATTTATTATTTGCAATCCCTACTATTAAACCCTTTTTGCCTTTCATTAACATAGACACTCTCCTTTATAAAAATATATCTAAAATTTAAAATCAATTATAGCATAGCAAAATTATTTTTTATTCAAGTCAGTATGAAAAAAGGTAATAGAGTTAAGAATTACTAAAAAAGATTATTAGGAAATGGTGGGTCCAGCAGGATTCGAACCTGCGACCACTCCGTTATGAGCGGAGTGCTCTAACCAACTGAGCTATGGACCCTTAATTTGGAGGAGGAATTTTATCTTATTGTTTCTTAAAATAAGCTAATTTTCATATGTTATAGAATCATATAATTCATCATGACGAAAACTAACCAAGTTTTCAAATATCCCAATAAGTATAATAAATGTCAAAAAACTACTCCCTCCATAGCTAAAAAGAGGTAGTGGAAGACCAACAACTGGTGCATATCCTATGGTCATTGCAATATTTACTCCTGTGTATAAAAAAAATAAAAAGGCCAAAGAGGCAGTTACTACTTGGGTAAAATAGTCACCTTTCATGTACAAAAGAACCATAAGCAGATGCAAAACTATCAAAGCATAAACTACTATCAATAAAACTCCACCCCAAAAACCAAACCTCTCTATATAAAATGAAAATATAAAATCACTAACAGCAACTGGTAAAAATTTTAAATGAGATTGTGTTGCTTCACTCTCTTGCTGACCACTTAATCCTCCTGAACCTATCGCTATAATTGACTGTCTCACATGGTAACTTGGCTCTTTTGAGACAAAATCTTTTATCCTCTTTTTCTGATATGGTTGCAAAGAACTATAAGCCAAAGGTGCAACAATGGCTCCTAAAAGCAAAACTCCTATCCAAACTCTATAATTTACACCCACGACAAATAAAATTCCATACCCAAGAGTTAAAAGTATCAAAGCAGTTCCCAAATCTGGTTGAATTAAAATCAAAATAAAAGGAGTAATTATATAAAAACTAAATTTCATAAAATCAATAAGCCCATAACCTTTTTCACTATCTGGAGGATTATTTTTTATAAGATATGCAAGCATTAAAATAAAAGATATTTTTATAATCTCTGATGGCTGAAGAGTTAGGTCTAAAAAAGGAACTTCAAGCCACCTTTTTGCTCCAAATTTACTAACTCCAAAAAACTTAACACTAAGCAAAAGAGCAATATTAATCCAATAAAAAATAGGAATAAGCCACAGAAGTTTACGAATAGGAAGTAGAAAAAATATCATAAATGTAATAAAAGCTATGATAAAATAAAAAAGTTGCTTTTCAGATAATGAAGGATGCAACTCTTGGACTAAATAATAAGAGATTAAAATTAAAGGGGTTATCAAAATTGGCAAGATATAATCAAAGTGTAGGAAAATTCTTTTATCTATTTGAATCAAAAAAACACCTCTTTAGAAATTATAAACTTTGAAAATTATAGCACAAAAACCTATGCGTCTTGATGTCTGTTTACAAAATGAGCTTCAAACTCCAAGAAATCAAGTTGAACAACTTATCAAAAAACATGGTATTTTTGTAAATAGTAAAAAAATTTTTAAAACAGGACTCAAATTAAAAGGTGGTGAGAGTATTGAGTTTATCCTTCCAATTATGCAAAAAAGTATACCTCAAGATATCGATTTTGATGTAGAGATTATCTATGAAGATGAAGATTTATTGATTATAAACAAACCTCCAAAACTTATAGTTCATCCAGCTAAAAGTGTAAAAGAGCCAACTCTTGTTGATTGGTTAAAACACAAAGGCATCTCATTATCGACACTTAGTGCAGAGGAGAGACACGGTATAGTTCACCGAATAGATAAAGAGACAAGCGGAGCATTAGTAGTAGCTAAAAACAATGAGACTCATACAGCCTTATCAAAACAGCTTGAAGATAAGAGTATGGGCAGGTACTACCTCTCTTTAATAGATACTCCACTAAAAGAAAATATCATTATCGATAAACCAATTGGAAGAGATCCAAATAACCGCATAAAAATGGCAATAAATAAAAATGGAAAAGATGCAAAAAGTGCTTTTATAAAATTGGCTTTAGCAAAAGACAATTCTAAAGAACTAATTTCTATAAAACTTTTTACAGGAAGAACTCACCAAATAAGGGTGCATCTTAACTCAATTTCACGACATATTATAAATGATTTTACATATGGGTTTAAGAGTAAAAAAGATAAACTCCAAAGAGTTATGCTTCATGCATATTTGATATATTTTATACACCCAAAAAGTGGAGAACTTATCATAAAAAAAGCACCTCTTTTTGAAGATTTTAAAAGTATATTAAAACAACAGTTTAACACTAAGGATATAGATGAAAAACTTAACCAAGATTATATTATTAACAGTTTCACTACTGATTTTTAGCGGATGTGGTGGAAGTAAAAATTATAGTTTAGGAGGTATCCAGCTACCTTCTTTTGGTGAAAAAAAACTTGATAGAAGCTTACCTGTTGTTAAAGAGCTAAAAGCTAAAACAGATATGTCAAAAGTAGCACTTGAATGGCAACCTATAAAAGATAAGAGGATTGCAGGTTATAGAGTTTTTAGAGGTGATAACAAAAATGGCTTTAGACTAATTGCTACTATAAAAGATAGATTTCAATCACACTATGTAGATAAAGATCTTTATCAAAATATAAACTACACCTATAAAGTTTCTTCTTATACAAATGATGGAAGAGTCTCGATGGTAAGCACAGCGAAAATAGCAAAAACAGGTAAGAAGCTATCAGCCCCGATAATTTTAGAAGCTTCAAAAAACTACCCAAACAGAGTAAAACTTATATGGAAAGTTCATCCAGATAGAGTTACAGATGCATATATAGTTGAAAGAAAAGATTTAGATAAAAACAAATGGAGAAGAGTTGCAACTTTAAAAGATAGATTAACCGTTGAGTATATCGACAAAGATGTAAAGCCAGCTCAAAAGTACAGTTATAGAATTCGTGCAAAATCTTATGAAAATGTCATATCAAATCCATCAAATATAGTAAAAGGTTTTTCAAAAAAACTACCAAATGTCATAACTTGGGTAAAAGCCACAGATAATCTCCCTCGCATGATTAACCTCATATGGAAAAGTGCAAATGCTCAAAAAGAGGTTGATCACTATAACATCTACTCAAGCTCTTTAGAAAACTCAATGTTTACACTTTTAAAATCCACCAAAGAGACAAAATTTACAGATAGATTTACTTCTGATGGAGATATCAGATACTACAAAATTACATCTGTCGACCATGATGGGTTAGAGTCACCAAGGAGTGAAACAAAAGCTACTCTTGGTGCAACCATTGGGGCTAGTAGAGGTCCTAACATTACAAAAGTTATAGTCCAGGCAAACTCTATATCTTTAGAGTGGCAAGACCTTGATGGAAAAGCTAGAAAATATACAGTTGTTAAGAAGTATTGGGATGGATGGAGAGCTAAAAAAATAAAAATAACAGATTTCAAAAAAACAAAATTTACAGATACAAAAGTAAAGTTAGGGACAAAATATACATACTACATCATAGCAGTAGATAAACACGGAATTGAGAGTAGACCCTCAAAAGAAGTGGTTCGTTCATTAGAGCTAAAGTAAAATTTTTGCCAAACATAAAAACCAAACATTTGGAACTTGTAAAGTTTCCTGCTACTTTTGATGAGTTTCATTTTGAATTTATTGCCACCTCTTTGCGAGGTGGGAGCCTGCTTTTTACAAGGTATAAAGATAAAAGTTTTTGTATACAAATCACAAAAAAAAAGACAGACTTTCTAATAAAAGCAGATAAACTAACAAGAATTTCTCCAGTTTTTATTATGCAAAATGCACTAAAGAGTTTTGCAAAGCTTCATAACTTAACTCTTAGTTTTTCAAATATTCATACAAAACAAAACTCCAATCGAATAAAAGAGGACTTTGGAATTTTAAAAGATGCAGAGTATTTTGCAAAAGAGTTTAAAAGTGAAAAAGAGATTTGGATTGAGGTTGGTTTTGGGAGTGGAAGGCATCTTCTTCATTTGGCAAAACAAAATCCTGATACTCAGTTTATTGGGCTTGAAATTCATAAACCTTCAATTGAGCAAGTTATAAAACAGTGTAAAATTCAAGATATTAAAAACATCCTACTCTCTTCAACAGATGCAAGAGTATTTATGCAACTTTTAGAGTCAAACAGAGTTGGAAAAATCTTTGTACACTTTCCAGTCCCTTGGGATAAAAAACCACATCGAAGAGTTATAGGAGTATCATTTATAAAAGAGTCTATGAGAGTCTTAAAAGATACAGGGACACTAGAGCTTAGAACAGATAGCGAAAATTATTTTACTTACTCATTTGAAACTCTTCAAACATTTCAAAACTATGAGATAAAAATTAGAAAAAACCACAACCTAAACATAAGCAGCAAATATGAAGATAGATGGAAAAAAATGGAAAAAAATATCTATGATATTATCATAACAAACAGTGAAAAATCTCCCATAAGAAAAGTTTATGAAAACCTTACCTTTGAAAAAGAGGTAAGCTTTTCAAAGGTAAAAGAGAATTTTACACAATCTCATATAAAGGGAGATGATTATTTTGTACATTTTGAAGATATTTATGAAGTAGATAAAAACCAAGGCTTTATAAAACTCTCACTTGGCTCATATGAAAAGTGTGAACATAAATATCTTTTGTTTAAAGATAATAAGGTACAATATTTCCCAAGTATATCTTTGCCAATAGAGCAAAATTATAAGTCACACCAAAAAATAAAAGAGTTTTTATATGTCTAATGTAATTAATGCACAAGATTTGGTACTCTCGTATAAAAAAGATGAACCAATTATAAAAAATACTAACTTAATCGTTAAAAATAAAGATTTTGTATTTTTAACAGGAAAAAGTGGTAGTGGTAAATCTACATTTTTAAAATCTCTCTATGGAGAACTTAAAGTCTCAGGGGGAGATCTCCAAGTTTGTGGATTTAATCTAAAAAATATCTCTAAAAACAAAATAAGCCTTCTAAGAAAACACACAGGTGTAATTTTTCAAGATTATAAACTTATAAATGAGTGGGATGTTGAAAAAAATGTTATGTTACCTTTGATGATTGCAGGATACTCAAAACAAGTATGTCAGATGCAAGCACATAAACTTTTAAAACATGTCAAGTTATCTCACAAAATCAATAAAATGCCACTAGAACTCAGTGGTGGAGAACAACAAAGAGTTGCAATGGCAAGAGCATTAGCTCACAACCCAGCACTAATAATCGCAGATGAGCCAACAGGAAACCTTGATGATTACTCTAGTGAAGTTATCTGGAATCTTTTAAAAAGTGTAAGACAACACATAGGAAGTACTATCATAATCGCAACTCATAGAATTCCACAAACTTTAGGAATTGATTATAAACAGTACTTTTTAGATGAAGGGACAATTTATGAAGTCACTTAAAAATCATTTATCTTTTATAATCCCCCTTTTTATACTTCTCTTTTCAATACAATTTGCATCTATGCTTGAGAGAGGAGTAAAAGAGTATGAGACTCACTTAGGAGGTGAATACACTATAGTAGCTGTCTCAAAAATTCCCTTGCAAGAGAATATATTAAAAAAAAGCATCCCACAAATTAATCAAATTTTAGAGATAAAAAATGACAAATATATAGAGAAACTAAAAAAAGATATCTCAAAAGCTGACCTTGTCTACCTAAAAGCAAATTTACCAAAATTTTATACCATAAAATTAAACTCACTTCCAGATGAAAAAGCACTCAAAAAGATATCTATAAAGCTAAAATCTATAAAAGGTGTCACAAAAGTTGAAACTTTTAAAAAAACCTTTAATAAATTTCACCAATTTTTAAAAATGAGCAAAATGGCTTCAATGTTTTTTACAATATTTATCTTTGTAATATCATTTATGCTTATTATAAAACAGATGGAAATTTGGACACTTGAGCATAAAAGACGGATGTACATAATGGGGCTTTTTGGAGCACCATACTGGATGAAAAGTGCATCTTTGTACAAATCTGTAGTCATAGATGCACTGATAGCGGCTATGCTTGTTACGATAGTGTTTTTACTACTGCCAAATATAGCAAATTTGAATGCTATAAAAAATGATTTGGGAATCAACTTAAATAATTTTAACTTTCTTGGAGACTTATTTAAATTAGTGATAATTTCACTCCTTATATCTATAGTCTCTGTTACTACTATTATATTGAAACAAAAGAACTCATGATAGGTAAAGTTTTTAGCACTTTTATTCTTTTTAGTGCTTTTTACCTACCCCTTTTTGCAAATGTAGAAAATAAAATAAGCCAAACACAAACTGAGATTAAAAAACAAAAACTAAATGAGAAAAAAATATCTATAAAATTAGACGAGATTGCTAAAGAGATTGCTAAAGAGGATAAAAACTTAAAAAGCATAAATAGAGATATTTTAAAGACAAAGCAGAAAATAAAAGAGCAAAACAGAAAAACAAAGATAAAAAAAGGTGAGTTAAAAAAGATAGAAAACCTATACAAAGAGTTATCAAAAAGAGAAAAAGATGTAAATAAAAAGATAACAGAAATTCTCTCAAAACAAATTATGATAGAGATGATTTCAAATGGTGGAGATAGTGACAAAAATATTGACAATATCGTTAGTAAAGAGCTATATAAATCATATGCAAATATACTAAAAGATAAATTTTCAAAAACAAAAAAGAGATATATAAAACTTAGAAAAAACATTACAATTGTAAAAAATGAGCTGGACAAGATAAAAAACAGATTAAAAATATTAAGAGATGAAATTAAAAAATATGATAAGTTAAAAAGCAAAAAAGCAAAATCTCTAAAAAGATTAGACGAACAAAAAGGTGCTTATTTAAAAAGATTAAATCGTAGTAAAAATGAGCGAGAGTTTTTAGGTAAAACTCTAAAAAAACTAAATATCACCAAAAAAGATAGAGAAAAAACTGTTATAAGAACTTCTCAAAGATCAGATACAAGTGTAAGGCAAATTGGTTCATCTTATCAAGCATCAGCTTTAGTAAAATATCGAGGGAAAAAAACAATATCTCCACTTGAAAACTACACAATAGCTCAAAACTTTGGAACCTATACAGATCCTATTTATAAAATGAAAATTTTTAACGAAGCTGTTATATTAAGATCAAAAAATAAAAATGCAAGAGTCAAAAATGTACTTGACGGAAAAGTAATTTATGCAGATAAAACCTCTATGCTAGAACATGTAGTAATTGTAAAAAATAGAAATAACATGCACACAATTTTTGCACACCTATCAAAAATAGCACCAACTATAAAAGTAGGCAAAAAAGTTCCCAAAGGTTATGTTTTAGGTCGTGTAGCAAGAGAGTTGACATTTGAAGTTACTCAAAATGACAAACATATAAACCCAATGAGATTGATAAAATAGAGTGATTAATCTCCTTCTTAACTTCTTTCAGTAGAATACAACAAAAATTAAGGTCGCATATTTTGAGAAAAAGAGTTTTAGTAAAGTTTTCTGGTGAAGCATTAGCTGGAAAAGATGGATTTGGTATAGATACTCAGATACTTAAATATATCGCAGATGAGATTGAAAATCTTATCAGAAACAATATCGAAGTTGGTATAGTTATCGGTGGTGGAAACATCATTAGAGGAGTTACAGCAGCACAAGATGGCATCATAAAAAGAACTAGTGGTGATTATATGGGGATGTTAGCAACTGTTATAAATGCAGTAGCTATGCAAGAGGCACTGGAGTACAATGGACTCTATGCAAGAGTTCAAAGTGCCATTAAGATGGAGCAGATAGCTGAAACTTTTATAGTTCGAAGAGCAAAAAGGCATCTTGAAAAAGGAAGAATTGTTATCTTTGCAGCTGGAACTGGAAATCCATTTTTTACAACCGACACAGCAGCAACTCTAAGGGCTGTTGAGATTGGTGCATCCATGATTATTAAAGCTACAAAAGTTGATGGAGTTTATGATAAAGATCCAAACAAGTATGAAGATGCTGTAAAACTAAATGAACTCTCATATGACCAAGCTTTAAATGATCACATAAAAGTTATGGACGACACATCTATCGCACTAGCAAAAGACAACTCACTACCAATTGTTGTATGTGATATGTTTAAACCAGGAAACTTACTCAAAATCGTAAATGGCGATTTAAGTAACTGTTCAATAGTAAAAAATGCATAAATAAAGGACTTAAATGAGATTAGAAAAAACAATATCAAATGCACTAAAAAATGCCTATGATGACCAATATATTTTATCACTAATGGTATCAAAAAGAGCAAATGAGCTAGCAGAGGGTGCTGAGCCATTTTATAAAGTAGATAAAAACAAAATAAAACTCACCGACATCGCACTAGTAGAAATTGCCAAAGGGTACATTGTATTAGACAAAATCGTAGAAGAATAAGTTTTTTAGGTTCAACTTTGTGAATGCTCTATTATCAAATATAAAAACAATAGACACAGTTGAAGAAGCAGAAAAATTACTCTTTAGCATAATAAAACACAACCAAAAAGTTATAGATGCTCTAAAGTTTGCAAAAGAACATCATATAAATCAATTTAGAAAAAGTGGTGAGCCTTATATTATTCATCCTATATGTGTAGCTTGTATTGTTACTAAATTTGGTGGGGATGAACAGATGGTAGTTGCTGCACTTCTTCACGACACAGTAGAAGACACTTCTTGTGAACTAGAAGAGATTAACTCAAAATTTGGTAAAGATATAGCAAGTCTTGTTGAGGGGCTTACTAAAATTATCGAATTAAGAGATGAAAAACTACTCCCATCAACTTCTGATGAGAGATTAGTCTCATCTGCCTTATCATTTAGAAAAATGCTCTTAGCTTCAATTAGTGATGTTAGAGTGCTTGTTATAAAGCTTTGTGATAGGCTCCACAATATGATGACACTTGAAGCTTTAAGTGAAGCTAAACAAAAAAGAATATCAGAAGAAACCCTTGTTGTTTATGTTCCAATTGCTCATCGTTTAGGTATCTCTACTATTAAAAATTCGTTAGAAGATTTAAGTTTTTTATATCTTTTTCCTGCTGAGTATAAAAAAATCGACGAACATCTATCAAAACATCAACAAGATTATCAACTTGAATTAAATGCTTTTATATCAAAAATTGATGAACTACTTTTGAAAAATGGTTTTATATTTGGAGATTTTGAGATTCAAAAAAGAGTTAAGCATCACTACTCCATCTACATGAAGTTACAAAGAAAAGGACTCTCCATTGAGGAAGTATTAGACTTAATGGCTGTTCGCATACTTGTCAAAAAACCTATAGATTGTTACCTTGCTCTTGGAATATTACATCAAAACTTTAAACCACTTTTATCAAGATTTAAAGACTATATTGCAATTCCAAAAGACAATGGTTATCAAACTATACATACAACCGTGTTTTTTGATGCGACAATACTTGAAATACAAATTAGAACAAAAGATATGCACAAAACTGCTCAATTTGGTGTCGCATCTCATTGGAAATACAAAGGTCATGAGGGATTAAATCCAAAACTAGAGTGGCTAAATGATTTAAAAACACAAAGTGATGAAGGTGAAAATATAGAGCATATGTATGAATTGGCAAAAGATGACTTATATAGTGAAGATATCTCTGTCTACTCTCCAAAAGGTGATATTTTTAATCTCCCTCGTGGAGCTACCGTTTTGGATTTTGCTTATGCTGTTCATACTGAAATTGGAGATCACACAAGAGCAGCTTATGTAAATAAAGTAAAAACCCCTCTTTTAACTGAACTTAAAAATGGTGATGTTGTAGGAATTGTTAGGTCTCGTAATCTAGTTTTGAGATGCAGTTGGATTAGCTCACTAAAAACAGCAAAAGCAAAAAATTCAATGAGAATAAACTGCAATCACAAACTAAAAGAGATAGATACAAAATCAGCAATAAATATACTACTTGCAATTTTTAATATAAAATATGAGACACTAAATCCAGTTATTGAACACTTAGATGCACAAAAAAGCATCTACAAATCTTCAATAGATGATAGACACTTGCAAGAAAATATCTATAAATTTAAAAAGCTGATTATAAAAAGTAATAAATTTCTCCCTATAATTCCACCTTTTAAAAAATACAAACTAAAAAAACAAGCTTTTGACAACATCATAATTTTTGCACCATCAAACTACTCTAAGGTGATGCTTGATTACTGCTGTCACCCAAAAAGAGGTGATGAGATAGTAGCATTTAAAAAAGGAAATTATGCGGAGATTCACCATAAGTTTTGCTCACATGCTGCACAGTTGATGAACTCCAACGAGCCTATGGTATTTGTTCGCTGGTCGACTCATAAACCAGACCAGTATAAGTTACTTGTAAGTATTGAAAATAAAAAAGGCTCTTTGGCATCTTTTTTACTATTTTTAGCTAAAATAGACATAGATTTATTAAGCATTGAAGTTGAAAGAAATGAAAATTCACACACAGACTACTTTGAATTAGTTGTTGAGATACCAAAAAAGAGTAAAGATAAGTTACTCCAAGATTTAAATCCAAAGTATAAAATTATTGAATTTACACCTCTTGATGATGCTTATAAAAAGATATAAAAAAGGTTAATATTGTTTGATTTAGACGAAGCTTTCAAAGAGATACAAAGAGGATGTGTTGAGATAATTGATGAAAAGAGAGTTAAAGAGCTTTTAACTTCCTACTTAAAAAATGGTGAGACATTTTATGTAAAGGCTGGATTTGACCCAACAGCACCAGATTTGCACCTTGGACACACAGTTTTAATCCAAAAACTAGCTCTTTTTCAAAAATATGGTGGCATAGTTCAGTTTATAATCGGAGATTTCACTGGAATGATTGGTGATCCAACTGGTAAAAATGAGACAAGAAAAAAATTAGATAAAAAAAGTGTATTAGAGAATGCTAAAAGTTATAAAGAGCAAGTTTTTATGATATTGGATCCTAAAAAGACAGAAGTTCTCTTTAACTCAAAGTGGATAGATGAACTTGGAGCTTCAGGGATGCTTGAGCTTACCACCACTTTTAATGTTGCAAGAATGTTAGAGAGAGAAGATTTTGACAAGAGATACAAAAGCCAAACACCAATCTCTATCAGCGAATTTCTCTATCCCCTACTCCAAGGCTACGATTCTGTAGTTTTAAAATCTGATATAGAGCTAGGAGGGACTGATCAAAAGTTTAATCTCCTAATGGGTCGAACTCTCCAAAGAAGCTACAATGTAGGAAAAGAGCAAGCTGTTTTAATGATGCCTCTTTTAGAAGGTCTTGATGGTATAAATAAAATGAGCAAATCTCTAAACAACTATATAGGTGTTACAGAAGATGCAAATAGCATGTTTGGAAAAATTTTAAGTATTAATGACTCTTTGATGTGGAGATATTATGAGCTTTTAAGCACTAAAACTTTAGATGATATAAGAGTCTTAAAAGAGAATGTAAGAGTTGGCTTTTTACATCCTAAAGTTGCAAAAGAGCAGTTAGCTATGGAGATAATTGAGCGTTTTCACAATGAAGAAAAAGCTAAAATCGCAAAAGAAGAGTTCAACAATATCCATAAACAAAATCTTCTTCCAACAGATATTGAGAGTTTTGAACTTGATGGTCCTATCTGGATTGCTAAAGCTTTGGTAGATGCAAAACTAGAACCATCAACATCAAATGCAAGGCGAGATATTAAACAAGGTGCTGTTAAAATTGACCAAGTTAAAATTAGCGATGAACAGTTACAACTCCAAAGCGGTACATACATACTGCAAGTTGGAAAAAGAAAATTTGCAAATGTAAAGGTTAAATGATGAAAATAGGAAAATACACTATAGAAAAACCAATTATTCAAGGTGGCATGGGTGTTGGAATTAGCTGGGATAAACTAGCAGGAAATGTATCACTTGAGGGAGGGCTTGGGGTTATAAGCTCTGTTGGTACAGGGTATTATGAAAACAAAAAATTTTCACATAAAAATGTAAATGAAAAACCATACTCTGAGGAGAATTTTTACTGCAAAGATGCTCTAGAAGCTATCTTTAAAAATGCAAGAAAAATCTGCAAAGATGCCCCTCTTGCTTGTAATGTACTCTATGCATCAAATGGCTATGGGCAAATTGTTGTAGATGCTTGTGAGGCTGGTGCTGATATGATTATCACTGGTGCTGGACTTCCTACAAATATGCCTGAATTTACAAAAGATTTTCCTGATGTTGCTTTAATCCCAATAGTCTCAAGTGCAAGAGCTTTAAAACTAATATGTAAAAAATGGAAAAGATACAACAAACTTCCAGATGCAGTGATTGTAGAGGGGCCTCTTAGTGGCGGACATCAAGGTTTTACATATGAGCAATGTTACGAAGATGAGTTTCAACTAGAAAATATCGTACCTCCTGTTATAGAAGAAGCAAAAAAATGGGGAGATATTCCTATAATTGCAGCTGGCGGTATTTGGGATAAAAATGATATAGATAAGTTTTTACAGATGGGTTGTGCTGGTGTTCAAATGGCAACTAGGTTTATAGGAACAAATGAGTGTGATGCTAACGATAACTTCAAAGATGTAGTTTTAAATTCGAAAAAAGAAGATATAAAACTATTCAAATCTCCTGTTGGTCTTCCAGCTCGCGGAGTTAAAACAAAACTTCAAACCTCAATAGAAGAAAATACCGCTCCTAAAGTTGCTTGTATAAGCAACTGTGTAGCTCCTTGTAAAAGCGGAATTGAAGCTAAAGCTGTTGGTTACTGTATAGCAGATAGACTCTCAGCTGCATATATGGGAGATAGAGATACTGGTCTCTTTTTTACCGGTAGCAATGGCTATAGATTGACAAAGCTAATATCTGTAAAAGAGCTTATGAACAGACTCACACTAGGGGAAAATTATAAGTAAATTAGTATGGATACTACTTTTTAGTATCTCAATACTTTTTGCTTCAAGCTCCATAAAAGAGATAGACACCCTATATAAAAAAATTCCTTATGCATCAAAAAATGATACTAAAAAGATTTTACATCAACTTGAAAATCACTATATAAACTCTGTGGTTGCAGGAGATAATGAAGGAGTTAAAAAGACTCTAAAAGGAATTATCAAATGTCAAAAGCTCTTGGGAATTGACTCTAAAACTTACGAAAGTGAACTAAGAAGCTTAACTAAAATACAAACCAAACCAAAAACAGTAGCAAAAGAGACAAAAGTGATAGATAGTTCAATTTTGTCAATTCGCTCAATAAAAAAACAAGATGAAACCATAATTATCAAATTCAAAACCCCTATCACAAAATCAAAAATGCTCTTTTTTGAGATAAACCAAAAAGGCATATATAAAGATATTTATGATTTAAAAGCAAATCTAAATTTTAAAGCTCCAAAACTATCTCTTAAAAATATAAAAGGTGTTAAAATTGCACAAAATCGAGTTGGAAAAGTTAGGCTTGTGCTTGAAGATAATCATAAAATCTACTCAAATGCTTATATACGAGAAGGTACTTTGTTTATAAAAGTACAAAAAAACCCCGATAAAATTGTCAAAAAAACCCCAACACCCATACCTTATATACCCAAACAAAACAAAACAAAACCATCAAATTCAAATGCAAAAATATATGCATCTTCAAAAATAATTGTGATAGATCCAGGTCATGGAGGAAAAGATGGTGGTGCGGTTGGTTATAAAAAATACAAAGAAAAAGTTGCCGTTTTAAAAATCTCAAAAGTGTTAAAAAAAATACTTGAAAAAAAAGGTTATAAAGTCTATCTTACAAGAGAAAAAGATATATTTATAAAACTCTCAAATAGAACAAAATTTGCAAATAGAAAAAATGCTGATCTTTTTATCTCTATACATGCAAATGCATCTCCAAAAAAGCAAAAACTAACCCTAAAAGGGATAGAAACTTTTTTTCTCTCTCCTGCAAAAACTGAAAAAGCAAAAAGAATTGCCGCAAAGGAAAATAAAACAGCAGTAATAAGCATGAGCAATATGTCAAAAAACACTCTTCTTAGTTTTCTAAACAAAACAAAGATAATCCAATCAAATAAATTAGCGATAGATATACAAAAAGGGATGTTAACTGAAGTTAGAAAAAAAAACAATGATGTTAGAGATGGAGGAGTGAGAGAGGCTCCTTTTTGGGTTTTAGTAGGAGCTCAGATGCCTGCTGTTTTAGTAGAACTTGGCTATATAACAAATCCAAAAGAAGCAGACCGATTGTTTAATCCTTTTTATCAAAAGAGCTTAGCAGAGGGTATTGCAAATGGAGTTGGTAACTATTTTATAAATAATCAATAAAAGAAAGCCGTCTCTAAGCAAAACTATTAAGTTTGCTTTAATTTAGAGAGTGGGTATTTTCCACTCTCTAAAAAGCTATTGATTTTGTCTGAATTTTGGTAAGTCGGCATCTTCCAAAGGAGAATCTACACTGATAAAATTATCAAAAAATATTACATTTGAAACATTCCAGTTTCCTATTGGTTGGTTAAATGAATATGCATTTCGAAACATCCAACTCATATTAGTCACAATAGAGACATCCCAATCTCCTATTGGTTGATTAAATGATTTTGCAAGAAAAAACATACGATACATATTAGTCACACTAGAAACATTCCAATCCCCTATTGGTTGATTAAAGTTCGTGAAACTAAACATTTCGCCCATATCAATTACACTAGAGACATCCCAATCTCCTATTGGTTGATTAAATGAATATGCATTATAAAACATACTATTCATATTAACTATACTAGAAACATCCCAATCTCCTATTGGTTGATTAAATGAATATGCATTTCGAAACATAAAACTCATATTGGTTACATTAGAAACATTCCAATCTCCTATTGGTTGATTGAATTTATTTACTCTATCTCCAAAAAACATACAACTCATATCAGCCACATTAGAAACATCCCAATTTCCTATAGCTTGATTAAATGAGTTTGCATAAAAAAACATAAAACTCATATTGGTTACATTAGAAACGTCCCAATCTCCTATTGGTTGATTAAATAAAATTGCACTATGAAACATACTATTCATATTAGTCACATTAGAAACATCCCATCCAGTGATATCATATCTAACTTCTTTATCTTTAAATAACTCACTCATATTAGTAATTCCAGAGACATCAACTTGTGAATAATCTTCATTATTATTAATCATATTTATAAGCTCATCTCTAGTAACTTTATAATTTTTTTGCATTTTTTCATAGCTATTTAGTGTATTCCAACTAGCATCTTTAATAACTGCTCTTTTAAGTTTAAACTCCCCAGATACAAGAAAATCTTTTGGAATAACAACAATACTATTCAACTCATATAGTTCATATAATAAATTGTCAGTAATAATATCTTCAGATGCATTAAATAGTGTATTAGCTTGCGTTTTATAGCTAACTCCATTTACAGTAAATTCATAATTATAAAATTTACTACTCTTTTTTTGCTTATAGTTTCGATTTAATGCTCTTATGTAAAAATATTCATCATCTTCTGCTATATAAAAAGCTCCATGTTTATTATCCTCACCTTCATCTCTTACAAATCTTGCATCTCTCTCTTTATAAGAAACTGATGTATCATAATAACCCAAAAAACTACGATAACCCCAATCATCATTTATGGTAATACCATATGCTAAAATTGATTTTATACTATGGTCAAAATCTCGCATACCATTATAACCTACAACATCCCAACTCCACTCATTTGTACCATCTGTTCCCGTGTACTTAAAAAGCACTCCATCTTCAAGAAGATACTCCGCTCCAACTTTTGGAGTCCATTTACTATAATAGCCTGTTTGGTTATTTTTATCTGTATCAAGATAGTATGCTTTTTTACCATTATAGTCTCCATTGTAGTTTAAGCTCCAAGCTCCACCATATCTTTCCACTTCAAATGAAAGAGAGTTTAAATTATAAATCTTCATATAATTTAAATACTCCTCATCTTCTGGGGCAAGTGCTCTTGAAGTTTTTAATTTTACATCTACTTGGTGAGCTTGGTTATCTACTTGTAAAGCTTCTCTTTGCGATTCTGTTCCACAGCCTATTAAAAGTAGTGTAGTGATAAAAGCTGGGGTGATGAGTTTTATAGACATTTTTGTTCTCCTATTTTTAATTGTTTTGATTTAAAGAGTATATATTTTCATACTCTAAAAGCTATTAATTTTGTTTAAATTTTGGTAAGTTTGCATCTTCTAAAGAGTTACCACCATTAAAGTTACGAAAATATTTTACATTGGAAACATCCCAATCTGCTATTGGTTGATTAAATTTCATACCTGAATTAGGACGAGGGGAAGCACTCCAGCCATCAAACATATAACTCATATCAGTTACACTAGAGACATCCCAGTCGCCTATTGGTTGATTAAATAAATAAGCAGCTCTAAACATAAATCTCATATTAGTTACATTAGAGACATCCCAATCTCCTATTGATTGATTAAAAAATTCTGCACCAGAAAACATACCATCCATATCAGTTACACTAGAGACATCCCATCTAGTGATATCATGATTAACTCCTTTATATCTAAATAGACTACGCATATTAGTAATTAAAGAGACATCAACTTGTGAATAATCTTCATTATTATTAATCATATTTATAAGCTCATCTCTAGTAACTTTATAATTTTTTTGCATTTTTTCATAGCTATTTAGTGTATTCCAACTAGCATCTTTAATAACTGCTCTTTTAAGTTTAAACTCCCCAGATACAAGAAAATCTTTTGGAATAACAACAATACTATTCAACTCATATAGTTCATATAATAAATTGTCAGTAATAATATCTTCAGATGCATTAAATAGTGTATTAGCTTGCGTTTTATAGCTAACTCCATTTACAGTAAATTCATAATTATAAAATTTACTACTCTTTTTTTGCTTATAGTTTCGATTTAATGCTCTTATGTAAAAATATTCATCATCTTCTGCTATATAAAAAGCTCCATGTTTATTATCCTCACCTTCATCTCTTACAAATCTTGCATCTCTCTCTTTATAAGAAACTGATGTATCATAATAACCCAAAAAACTACGATAACCCCAATCATCATTTATGGTAATACCATATGCTAAAATTGATTTTATACTATGGTCAAAATCTCGCATACCATTATAACCTACAACATCCCAACTCCACTCATTTGTACCATCTGTTCCCGTGTACTTAAAAAGCACTCCATCTTCAAGAAGATACTCCGCTCCAACTTTTGGAGTCCATTTACTATAATAGCCTGTTTGGTTATTTTTATCTGTATCAAGATAGTATGCTTTTTTACCATTATAGTCTCCACTATAAAATACATCCCAACTACGTATATTTTTTTTTATCTTAAATGAAAGAGAATTTAAATTATAGATCTTCATATAATTTAAATACTCCTCATCTTCTGGATTAACCTCTCTTGAAGTTTTTAATTTTACATCTACCTGATGAGCTTGATTATCTACTTGTGAAGTTTCTCTTTGTGCCTCTGTTCCACAGCCTATTAAAAATAGTGTAGCAATAAAAGTTGGGGTGATGAGTTTTATAGACATTTTCATTTTCCTATTGAAATTTTATATAGTTAATTATAATATATTTTTACTAATTATATATAAAAATAGGTAAAATTATATATAAAAAATTAGATTTAATTTACAAAAACAAGTATTATATTAAGGTGATATTAAAAATTAAACTAAAATATAAAAAGTCACTCTCTAACACCAACTTTTAAAAAACTAGATTTTCCAGCTTTTACAATTTGTACTTTATAATCTATCTGATTATTGTAAAACTCTTCATCAAATACCCCACTCTCACCAGATGAAAAAACATAATCAATCCCAATTGAGCTAGAGTAATCAATCCAGTTATAATCAGGAGAGTTTCCTAAAACAAAATTAATATCTTTTAGTATAGGGTTCATATGAGAAATAGAGTTAGCGATATAGAAAAATTCGCGATCTCTAAATTGTGTGAATTTAAAGATGAGTGGATTGTAATTTACCTGAGTTGAGAGTAGAACATGAGGTTTTACTTTGTACTGGGTTAGTTGAGATGCGATAAGTGAGGACTTTACAACAGGCATATTTAAAAAAATTGAAGATTTTTTAAGCTTGCTATTTCCCCTTATAAACGATAAATTTGTTTTTATATTTTTGATATCTTTAACATAAACTATATTTTCATAAGCTAACTCTTTTGTATATTGTGACAAGTCTGATGAGAGTCTACTTCCATCTCCAAAAAGTGCTATTTTTTCATTTGCAAAGGAGAGTAAAACATCAAGCTGTTTTCTATAATCAATACCACCAAAAATTATATTTGAAGGAGTCTCATAAATGTCATTTTTATTTATAGTAGGAATAAATATAAGCAAATCTAAACTATTTGAAGAGATAATTTCTGCTCCACTTTTAGTCAAAGGTGCTATGACAAAACGATACCCTTTTGCTTTTATCTCACTTAATTTTGAAACAAGTGCATCCCCACTCTCATCTTTAGAATCAAAAACTTCAAAAATAAACTCCGCATCTTTGAAAAGAAGATACGAAATAATGCTATTTGAAACCGAATTTACATAAGAGCCTATAACTTTTGAAGGGACTAAAAGTGCAACTTTAAAACTACCACTTCCTACAAAATCACCTACATCAACACTTGTCTCTACACTTTCAACATAGATGTCAACAGCACCATCTTCATCCTCTAAAAATTCAGTAAAATCCTCTATCAATTCCACCTCATCTTCATCAGCAAATTCTATCATCATAATCATCTCTGCAGGAGGTTGTTTTTTATAATTATTTTGAGCTTGAACAAAAGAGAAAAAAATTAAAAACATAAATACATACTTCATAACATAGCCTTTATTTTTAACATATCATTAAAAATCTCTCTTTTTACAGATGGATTTCTAAGAAGATATGCGGGATGGAATGTTGGCATAAGTTTTGAAGAGCCAAAAGAGATAAACTCTCCTCTTACTTTTGAGATGCTACTATCCATATCACCAGTTAAATAACTATAGCTTGTCCCACCTAAAGCGACGATTATTTTTGGCTTAACTATCTCAATTTGTTTAAGCAAAAATGCTCTACAACTACTTATCTCTTCATCTGTTGGTATACGATTTTGTGGAGGACGGCATTTTACAATATTTGCTATATATACATCTTCTCTTTTCATAAGTAAAACATTTTGAATAATACGATCAAGTGTCTCCCCTGCACGACCTACAAAAACCCTACCCAAATCATCTTCTAACTCTCCAGGTGCTTCACCTACAAACATCACATCTGCATTAGAGTTTCCCTCTCCAAAAACTACTTTTTTTCTAGATTTTGAAAGATTACATAAAGAGCAATCACTAATATAAGATTGAAGCTCATCCAAACTCTCGGGCATATCTTTTAAATCAGAGCCTGAAAATGGTGTACTTTTAATATCGTTGAAGTATTTATATCCTAAAAATCGTTGCTCATATAACTGTTTTAGTAATTTTAGCTCTTCCATAAAAAAATAATAGCTAAAAAGTTATTAATTTCCATTTGGCTGTCCCATCCTTAAAGCTCCTCCTCTAGCACTCTCCCAAAGCACACAGTTATCAGCAGAGTTAGGTACAGTAAAGATATCCATGCCATGATCAAATGTCTGCACAAAAATTTCCAAACTCCCATCACCATTTAAATCTCCTATAGAAGGAGCAGAAGGAGCACCATTACCGTTACCATTATGTCCAGGATTTGGTAAAGGTATGTCATGTAAAAGTGTGCCATCAGCTCCAAGAATGACTAAATTTCCAGAATCTCTAACATTTGGATCACCATAAGTAGAAAAGATAAGTTCAGGAGAACCATCTTGATTTAAATCAGCTACCGTTACTTCCGAAGCATACATGATAGATTTACCATGGGTGTAGTTATATCTCCAAAGCTCTTTTGCATCTGCACTAAAAGCATAGACAAAACCATCATTAAGAGAGACAACAATTTCAGGCAAAGCATCACCTTGAATATTAACAGTTGTAGCAGCTGGAATACCATTAGGTGGATACCATCCATCAACTTCTATTGGCTTCTGTCCCCTTGGCAATATCTCCCAACCACTTTTACGCATAGCTGAGCGATTATCTTCACTATAATCTCCTTCTAACACCATAAGAGCATAACTTTGAGTCTCATAAGGAACATTTTTTTCTATGTTTGGTATACCCAATACTTCATTTTTACCATCACCATCAAGATCAACTATATTTGGAGGAGATGCTGTCCACTGTAGCCACTCTTGATTGCTAGGGTGTGGCCACTCTCCTGTGTGTAAATTATAGTGATTTTCTTCTACTTTAGGATCTGCCCAGCGAATAAACTGCCCCCAAGTTAACCTCTCTCCTTTATGCTCATTTTTTCGATTTTTAAAATATGAAGATGCATTAATTGCTTCGCCATCGTGATTAAATGCCTGAATATGATGGTTGTCATAAGTAGCAATAATTTCCAATTCATCATCATCGTCTATATTGCCAATTCCCACATTAAGCCCAAAAGAGCCATACCCTTGATGTCCAGCACCATTTCGTTTCGCATCTCCTCCTATACCTGTACGATTGTTATATCTAGGCCAAGCTTCATAGCTAACACCCTTAGGCTGATATGATTTTCCATTTGCTGAAAAGACAAAAACTTGTGCACCACCACTATCTGTTTTAGCTGTCTGAGTAGTAGTTGCAACAATTTCAATCAAACCATCACCATCAAGATCTGCTGCTGCTAATCCTCTTACCTCTGGTTTTTTTCCACCTGCTGTAGTGTCAACTGGCCATCCATCTTTAAGCTTTAATCCATCTCTCCATTCATAAACATAAACTTCATTAGCATTGCCATAGATGATTTCAGTTACTCCATCTCCCTCTAAATCAACCACAACATGAGGCGCATAAATCCGTCCACTACCTCCATCTGTACTATCAAGAAGCTCTGCATTACTATCATACACATAAAGTGAATAGTAAGCTGCAATGAGCTCATTTTTGCCATCATTGTCCAAATCAGTGATAATTGGAGATGCAAACCAGCTAGTTTGACCTTTAAGGTTTTTCCAAAATAAAGGCTTGCTCACTTCTCCACTGCTTTGTCCAGTTTTACAAACTAAATTTCTTTCACCACCAGTGGAACTACCTCCATCTGGAAGCACACCACCATTTTTATCTGGTGCACTACTACTTGAACATCCTATAATCAATGCAAATGATGCTGTAAATATCATAGACAAAATAGTTACTATATAGAGTTTATTTTTCATCTTTCCCACCTTTAATAAACAAAGTTTACAATAAAATATTAAATGATTTGTAACAATGGCAGAGATAGTAAAAATACAATTCTTAAATATTTTTTATAATTTACTTTTAATAAGACTATCTTAAGATGCAATATGTTAAAGTTCGCTTATGCATATTGGAAAAACTTGGGTATTTATTTTACTGTTTTCATTATCACTAAATTTTTGTGGTGAGTGTAATGACACTAAACAAAATCATAGTGGTGAAAGTAATTTTGCACATGTGCACATTTCAGATACTACAGATAGCGAAGAACTCGCTACTTTTTGTGATACTTGTCACAACTGTCATGTAAAGATAGTCTCTAACAATTTAAAATCAGAAGCTACTGATATTTATATCACAAAACCTCACTTTGAACAACAAGACTCTCTCATAGTTTCAAATACGACACAACTTTTAAAACCCCCTATTTCTTAATCCTTAACTTTATACAACTAAATCAAAATATTTTTTAAGGATTAAATACATGAAAGTAATTTTATTGCTGATAGCTTTAAGCATATGGCTATTGGCAGATACAACAATGAGTTTTAAAGAGTTCAAAAAAGAGGCTCTAAAAAACTCAAACACGATAAATGCACAAAAATTGTCTATAGATATTGCACTTCAAGATGCAGATATATCACAAAGCTATGCTAACCCATCGATTGAAGCTGGTAAAAATCGTTTCAAAGATGATAGTGGCTGGCAAGTAGGCATCTCTCAATCTATTAGACTGCCTGGTTTTGGGAGTGATCTTAAAAATTTAAACAACTCAAAGATAGAGCTATCTAAAGCTACATTTTTGCAACAAAAAGCACTATTTATAAGAGAGCTAGAGAGTAGATATATAGATTTTGTCTACCAAGAACAAACTCTTTTACTACTAAAAAAAGAGTTAAAATTAGCTAAAGAGATAGAAAATATCTCTAAAAATCGTCTTCAAAATGGAGTAGGAACAAAAGCAAATCACTTAAGAGCTTCCATAGAAACTAACTCTGTAGAGACTAAATTTTTCTCTCAAAAACAAAATGTTAATAGTTATTATTTTAAACTTTTGGAGTTGGTAAGCAAAACTAAATCAAAACCATTAGAGGCTAGATTTATATATCCTGTTTTAGAAGATTTTAACTCTTCAAAAAATTCAAACCCCACTATAAATAAGATGCAAAAAGTAAAACAACTTTTAAAAGATGAGATAGAAGTGGCAAATAATGGTATAAAATCCATAGATATATTAGCAGGATACGAAAAAGAGCCTGATGATAAGATACTCTCTTTAGGAGCCTCTATCACTTTGCCGATATTTACTACAAGCAAAGAGATTTCTGGGCTAGCTCGTATAAAACAGAGACAAAATGCTTATAAGTTGGAGCAGCTAAAAATATCTGAAAAATTACAAAAAAAGGCTCTTTTAAAATCACTATCAACACTAAAAGAGCAATACAGCTCACTTTTAACACAACAAGAAGCACAGAAAAATCTTTTAAATCTATACCAAGAGGGGTATAAGATATCTAAAGGTTCACTTTTAGAGCTAATTGATGTTAAAAATAGACTTTTACAAACTAGCAAAGATTTGCTAGATACAAACAGAGATGCAAATATGCAAAGAATTCAATTAAACTATATCCAAGGAACTTATAATGAATAAAATTTTAATAACCTCACTACTGCTTAGCTTATCTCTTTATGCTACCAATATACCAACTTCACATGCCGAAGTTAGAGCTTTTGGAAAGAAAGTAGAGCTAAACTCAAAAGTTATCCAACTCAAAAATGCAAAACAATCTATCATGTCACTAGTAAGTGGACATATAGAAAATTACTTTGTACAAGTTGGCTCACAAGTTAAAAAAGGAGATAAGATAGCTCTTATTGAATCAATTAGTCTATCTAAAATGACAGCTGATTATATCTCACTAAAAAAGCAGTTTTATGCACAAAACAGAAACTATAAAGCTACTAAAAAACTTTACGATAAGGGGATGATTTCACTTCAAGAGTTAAACTCTCAAAGTATCCAAAAAGATGCACTATTAGCTCAGATAAATGCACTAAAATCACAATTAAATATACTTGGTATCGATGCAAACTCTCTAAAAAAAGCATCACCAAATTATATACTATATGCTCACAGTGATGGAAAAGTATCAGAGCTTTTACAGTCTCTACACTCATCTATAAATGAAGATACTCCTATCATCTCTGTTATAAAAAATCAAGCATTTTATATAAAGACATTTCTACCTTTAAAATATGCAAACCGTGTAAAAGTTGGTCAAGAGATAAGTGTAAAAGTAGATGGCAAAAGTATCAAAACTCACATCACTCAAATACTTCCTCAACTTGATGAGATTACTCAGAGAATAGTTGTGCTTTCAAGTGTTGATGAGCCAACAAATGCTCTTTTTATAAATGCATTTGTCGCCTCAACTCTCTACTTTGATGCAGATAAAAAATATGTAGCCGTAGAAAAATCGGCACTCTCATTTTTTAATAATGAGTGGGTTGTTTTTATACCTAAAAAAGATGAACACGAAAATGAGAAAACAGCTAGTAAAATTGCAAGTCATGACGACCTTGAAGACCATGATGATCACAAAAAAGAAGATACTCACGATGATCATGCAGACCATGATGACCATAAAAAAGACGATACTCACGATGACCATGAAAAACATGATGATCATAAAAAAGAGGACTCACATGAAGATCATTCAGACCATGGAGATCATGATAAAAAAGAGGATGCCCACGATGACCATGCAGATGAAGGTGAAAAACCATACGATATTCGTGTAGTAGAGATAGTAACATCTGATGATAATTATACAGCCATTTTAGGGCTAAAAGAGGGTGAACAGTATGTAAGTGACAAGAGCTATTATGTCAAGTCGATGATGTTAAAATCATCTCTTGGCGGACATGGTCACTAGGGAGTTAATATGTTAAATAATATTATTGATTTATCTTTAAAATATAAACTTTTGGTTATTGCTATTTTTATAGCGATTATGGCATTTGGGATAAGATCATATCAAAATATCCCAGTAGATGCATTTCCAGATATCACCCCTAAACAGGTTGTTATCTATACAGAGTCTCCTGGAAACTCTGCTGAAGATATAGAAAAATTGATAACTTATCCATTAGAATCAGCCATATCTGGTATGGCTGGAGTTAAGATGATTATGTCAAACTCATTTTTTGGCTTATCTTATGTATCGGTCTTTTTTGAAGATGATATGGATATATATTTCTTGCGGCAACTTATGAGTGAGAGACTAGCAAGTGTTGATATACCACAAGGTTGGGGAAAACCAACACTTGGACCAAACACAACAGGCTTGGGTCAAGTTTTTTGGTATGAAATAAAAGATACAACTGGCAAATATACTCTAAGAGAGATTAGACAGATGCAAGATTATATCGTCACACCTCTGTTTAAAAGTGTTAGTGGAGTCGAAGAGGTGATTGGCTGGGGTGGGTATGAGAAGCAGTACAATATCGAAATTGATACAAAAAAACTTCAAAATATCGGTGTAACTTATGAAGATATTGTAGATGCATTGCAAAAAAGCAATCTCGCAGCTGGTGGTCAATACTTGGAATTTAACCGTGAACAGTATCTCATACGAGGAGCTGGTCTTTATAAAAGTCTTGATGATATACGAAATACAGTCGTAAAATCAAACAATGGACAAGCGGTCACCATAGAGGATGTAGCAGAGGTAAAAGAGGGTTCAGCTCCAAGATTTGGAGCTATTAGTATCGATGGTGAGGAGTCTGTTATCGGCATGGTACTTCAAAGAACGGCTACAAATGCTGCAAAAGTTGTAGAGTTAATACAGGAAAAAATTGAAACAGTAAACACCGCTTTACCAGATGGTGTAGAGATAAATACCATATATGATAGAACAGAGATAACACACAAAGCAGTAAGTACGATGAATAGTGCACTTTTAACTGGTGTTATTTTAGTTGCAATTGTGCTGTTTTTGTTTCTATTTGAACTTAGAAGTGCATTTATCGTTATCATATCTCTACCTATCTCTCTTTTGATTGCATTTTTGTTGATGGACTATTATGGTATTAGTGCAAACCTTATGAGTCTTAGCGGTTTAGCAATCGCCGTTGGTATGATAGTTGATGGAACAATTGTTGTTGTGGAAAATAGCTTTAGGAAGCTTCACGATGAGCCAGATGCTCCAAGACTAAAACTCATTGCTGATTCTGCCAAAGAGGTAGCAACTCCTGTAACATTTGCAGTACTTATAATCGCTGCTGTGTTTATACCACTTCTTAGCCTTGATGGGTTAGCTGGAAAACTCTACTCACCAATGGCACTAAATATCGTCTTTGTAATGCTTGGCTCTTTACTCGTTGCTCTTGTTTTAGTTCCTGTTTTGGCATTTTTGCTATTAAAACCTACTTCATCTGGTGACAACTTTATAATGAGCAAAATAAAACATGCATATACTCCTGTGCTTATGTTCGCACTCTCTCATGCAAAACTTCTTCTTGTAGGTGTTAGTGCTTTGTTTGTTGTGTTAGCTTATATCTTAACACTTCAAGGAAGAGAGTTTATGCCAAATCTAAACGAAGAGTCTATCATGTATAGAGTTATCGCAATTCCTGGAACTGCACTTACTCAATCTATTGATACTGCAAAAGCCGTTGAGAAACATATACTCAAAAACTATCCAAATGAAGTCTCTTCAGTTCTCTCAATGGCTGGAAGAAGTGAAAAAGGTGAAACAGCACAAGCTAACTATATGGAGATACTTTTAGTACTCAAAGACAACATACCAGACCTTCCAGCTTTAACACATCGCATGAATGAGGATTTAGAGAAAACTTTTGCTCATGTGGCATTTGTACCAACTCAACCAATTGCTATGAGAGTTGAAGAGCTGTTAGAGGGTGTACAGTCTGAACTAGCTATTAAGATTTTTGGAAGTGATCAGAAGGTGCTAGATAGCATATCTAAAGAGATTCAAGAAAAGATTGCTAAAGTTGACGGTTTGGAGCGAATGGAAGTTGAAACACAACTTGGTCAAGCCCAAATTAAAATCACACCAGATTATCTCTCGTTAGCAAGATATGGCATAAGTGTGGCTGAAGTTATGCAAGTCATTCGTAATGGTATCGGTGAAGAGGCTATTAGTGAGAAGATAGAGGGAGTTAAGAGATTTGGCATAGTTGCAAAGATAAAAGGTGCCAAACTAGACATTGAGTCAGTAAAAAATGTCACCCTGAGAGCACATGACGGTGAGATAGTCACACTAGATCAGATATGTGATATCACAATTTTACAAGGAGCTTCATTTATAAAACGGCAAAATTTAAGTCGCTATATGGTGTTATCTATGGAAGTTGATGGCAGAGATGTAGCTTCATTTGTAGCTGAAGCTGATGAAATTATCAAAAATAGTGTCAATATGCCTTCAGGATATTATATAGGTTGGGCAGGTGATTTTAAAAATATGCAAGAAGCAACCCAGAAGTTGATGATAATCATACCTATCACAATTATGCTGGTTATACTTCTTCTTTACACTGCATTTAACTCTATATCAAAAGCTATGTTAATACTACTTAATGTTCCTTTTGGTTTTATCGGGGGAATTATCGCTCTTGTTGTGAGTGGCATCTATCTCTCTGTTTCGGCTATCATAGGATTTTTAGCCATCTTTGCTATCGCTATACTAAATGGTATTGTGCTTGTTAGTTTTATCGATGAACTTAGAGTAAAGTATCCTCATGTTGAACTAAAAGTGTTACTTAAAAATGCTACACTTCTAAGACTTCGTCCAGTTTTGATGACAGCATTTACAACACTATTTGGCATACTACCACTACTTTATGCTTCAGGTGTTGGAAGTGAGATACAGTATCCGCTTTCAGTTGTTATAACAGGAGGAATTGTAAGCTCAACTCTTTTGACACTTTTAATTCTCCCATCAACTTATTTGTTATTTTATAAAAATCAGCATCTAGTAGAGGAGAATAAAATAGATC
>JAMOMC010000123.1 GCA_027068765.1 Campylobacterales bacterium | reverse complement strand
ATGATCAAATAAAAAAAGTAATACATTACTGGTCAGTGTTCATTAAAAACTCATTGTTTTCACAAGTGCTAAAACTAACAGTTTAGTATTATCTATTAGGAATAAATACTCTTTTAGCTTGATATGGTTTATTGTACTTAAAGATAGAGTAAATGATAGTTGCTAATTTTTTAGAAATAATAATTAAAGCTTCTTTTTTACTCTTACCAGATGAAACTTTATCATGAAATACTTTGTTGAGTTCTTCATTATGTCTTAGAGATGCAACAGCAGCCATGTAAAGAGCATGCTTTGCTATTGGTATACCTCGCTTTGCGAGTCTACCAACAGATAAAGAGTTGCCTGATTGATATTGAGTAGGATAGAGTCCAAGATAGCCTATAAAAGCTTTGGCAGATTCAAACCTTTTAATATCTCCACACTCTCCAAGAACAGCAGATATAGTTTTATCTGAGACACCTGGAATAGTTTTGATATTTTCAATTGAAGCATCTATCTTTTCAATTTTGTTATATAGTAAACTATTTATTTGTAACTCAATTTCATCTTTTTCTTGACAAAGTAGCTCTAATATCCTAATATTAGTTCTAATCATTAAAGCTCTTGATTCTTGAGCACGACCAGCATAAATTGAGGATTTAGAAAGTTCTATTAAAACTAAAGCTTTGTCTTCATTGAAGTTGTTACCTTTGATATGTCTAAATAATTTAGTCAGCTTCTTTGGCGTTGCTTTTTGAATATCCATTGCTGTTGGGTAAGCTTTTATGGTTACCAAGGCTGTTTTAGAAAATATATTTGGAAAAACTTTCGTAATCTCAGGATTGACAGTCGCCATCACAGTCGAGATTTCTCGCTTGATGGTTTTTATCTTATCTGCTAATGATTTTTTCAATCTACCTAAAACTTTTAGTGATTGATAATCATCATTTGAGATATAGCTCTCCTTGTATTTATCACTAGCTAATAACTCAGCAATTACAAGTGCATCTATTGAATCATTTTTAATCTTTTTCATTGTGCTAAAGTCTCTATATTTAGCTGTTTGATAAGAATTTAAAAGTATGACTTTATAATCTGCATCAGTAATATACTCATAAAGATTTTCACTAAAAGCTCCTGTTGACTCTACTCCAATAATGAATTCATCATTATTGAGTGATAGTTCAGCTAGTTTTTTAACTAAGTCTCTAAGACCTAATATATCTGAGTAAATCCAAAAAGGTTTTACAGCTATTTCTTTAGTATCATCTAAGATACAAACATAATGTTTCTCTTTGGCTACATCAATTCCTACATAGTACATAATAAACTCCTGTGATAGTTTTAACGATCTCATAGCTTCGTGTTATACGAGGTAGAAATATTCAGTTTCTCCTCAGCATCCTATAGATGATTTGATAAAGCTAACACAAGACGTTTATTAAGCTGGTACATATAGTCCAAAAAGGAAAAAAACCTGTTTACAGTTAGCTTTTGTGAAAACCATGAGTCTTTAATGAACTCAACCATTTTATAGTATTTGGTTGGTTAATGTATTATACGAAGGA
>JAMOMC010000122.1 GCA_027068765.1 Campylobacterales bacterium | reverse complement strand
CCAGATTTAGGTGCGGGTAGATTACAGTTTAAGTGTACAGGTGTTAGAGTTATAGATCCAGCTGGGACACCACCTCCAGCAGGCTTTTTGAGTGAGTCTAATAATGTTTTAGACCCTGATAAAGCTTTTGATTTAATTGTTGAGTGGGAAGGTGATGGATTTATGTTACCTTTATGGATGCATGCTATGCAAAACTGGAAACTAAAAGCTTATGCTGAATCTGTAGGTCCTGGTTCTGATGTGACTCTTGTAGTGAATTCTCTTGAGCCAAAAGCCAACTATGTACTAGATGGCTCAATAAGAAAATGGAAACACACTATTCATGTGCCTGCTGGGTCATTGGTAGAGGGTAATCCTTCTAGTGCAAATTCTGGTGTATATCAGTTAACGGTTACAATATTTGCAAACTCTGATATACCAGGTGGTTATGATGTAAGTGGTTTTTCACAACAACCAATTACAGTTAGAGTTGAAGATCCTGTATAGTCAAACATTTTCTTCAAATTTAAATTTCAGTGGTTTTTTGGTTTTATCACTAAAAAACCACTGAAAAACTTTCACAAAAAACCCAATACTAAAAAAAGGATAGTTTGTTTTTACAAATAATGAAAAATCATGAAAAAAAAACAAAAAAATACCTCTATCCAAAAAGAGATAGATCATAAAATTAAAAATAATTTAAATATTGTTTCATCTATTTTGGGTTTAGAGATATATAATTTAAAATATAATTCAACTTATAACATAGCAGATATTTTAAAAAAAAATAAATTACGAATAGAAACACTTGCAATAGTACATGACTCATCTAACAAAAGTGCCGATGCAAAAAATGTAGATTTTAAAAAATTTGTTAAAAGCTTATCTGATTTATATAATTCAGATATAGAGATAGAAGTTAAAGCTAAACAAACTAATATCGAGTTAGATACTATGCTTGGTATTGGAATTATTCTCAATGAGCTTTTAACAAACTCTTTAAAATATGCATTTTCTCATAAAAAAGATGATAAAAAAATTTTAATTACACTTAAAAAATTTAAAAACAGTTGTCTATTAACTTATTATGAAAAAGGTAATAAATTAGTAGATATAGCAAAAATAAAGCAGAACAAAACATTGGGTATCAAGCTCATTATACTGACTATTAAGCAGATGAAAGCAGATATGAATATCACACAAAATGGTGGTTTGCTTTTTACGATAGATTTTAAGTGTCAAGTTTAAATCATGGATTATTTTTTAAAATTGGCAAGTGGCTTTTAGTAAAAAATGAAACAGTTATAAAACTTTTTGCCGATACAATTTCAATATAAATTATATTTATAGGAGATAAGAATGTATGTCAAACAATTAAAATGGTTATCAAAAACCATATTTATCACAAGTGTATCAATAAATCTAGCAAATAGTGCTAACAATAATTTTTGCAAACAGTATGCACAAAATGCTATTAATCAATTTTATCTAGCACAAGCGACTAAGTTATCAAATATTAATCCACCAACTTGGAGTAATGATTATGTAAGACATAAAAAATGGTGTGAGTCTAATTTTACAACAGAGACTGTAGCAAATAAAGAAGCATCCAAAAGGCAACAGCATTTAAATCACTCTTTAAAGAAAGCAAAGTATATTGGAAAATTTAAACCTAATATACAAAATAATTGTAATGTAAAAAAAACGATACAATCTGATGGAAGTGTGCAAATTAGCTATCCAGACGGGAGGATTAAAACCATCTCATCTGAAAAAACTATCATAAAATATCCTGATGGTCGAGTTGAAGAGAAACCAAAAATTGTATTTTATACAAATGTTCCATCTGCCAATCCACCTGCGAGCCCCTCAACAAATACAGAAGCTTTATGGTTAAACCATCATGCATCAAAACTTTTAGACATCATTCACATACAACTACAAGATAAAAATTCTTTCGAAGAATATAAAGAGTTTGAGGGAGATGAGCTCTCTGTTTTTGACTTAATTGATAAAAGAAGTCAAATTATTGACTATTTGATTTCACCTTAAAAAATTTAAATAAGGATAACAAACATGAAAATATTGATAATCATATTTTTTTATTATGTTAGTACAATTAGTGCATTTGAGCTTCAATCTCCATTAAAAGTTGAAGCCAATAAAACTACTATTGAAAAGATGAGAGATCTCACATCTGGAAAAATAGAACTATCTAAAGATATTGCACCAAAAGAGCTACCTATAAATATTGATGATAACGAAACAAAATTACAAAACCAAAAAGCTTGGCAAGCATATTATAGTTATAAAATCAGAGGTTTTGAGCACCGAAGCGAAGTATTTCAATGGCAACTTTTTTCATCAAAACTGTTATTTGTGATTGTTATAGTTTTAGTATTTTCTGGTATCTGTTTTGCAGCGATACAATTTTATGCAGGACTAAAAGAGAACAAAATCAATAATCAAAATACAAAGTTAATACTTTCACCAAAAAGTATTGAAGTTAGCTCACCAGTTATTGGTCTTATTATTTTAGCTTTATCCTTAGGCTTTTTTTATCTCTATTTGGTTTATGTATTTCCAATTGAAGAGATTTTTTAAAAAGATGAAGCAAAAGCTTCACCTTTTAAGAATTAACCATTTCTTTTTTTGATAATCTCTTCAGCAACATTTTTTGGTACTTCATCATAATGATGAAACTCCATAGAGTAAGTAGCTCTACCTTGAGTTGCAGATCTAAGATCAGTTGAGTAACCAAACATCTCAGAAAGTGGCACATAAGCATTTACAATCTTGTTTCCACTTCTATCATCCATCCCCTCAATCAAACCTCTTCTTCTGTTAAGATCTCCTATAACATCACCCATAAAATCTTCAGGCACTTCTACCTCAACTTTCATCATAGGTTCCATTATAACAGCACCAGCTTTTCTAGCACCTTCTTTAAATCCCATTGAAGCAGCAAGTTTAAATGCCATCTCATTTGAATCAACATCATGATATGAACCATCATAAAGTGTAACTTTCACATCTTCCATAGGATACCCAGCTAAAACTCCACCTTGCATAGCTTCTTGAATACCTTTGTTTACAGCAGGTATAAACTCTCTTGGAACTGAACCACCTTTGATAGCATCTACAAACTCATAACCATCTCCTGCTTCCATAGGCTCTAGTTTAAGATATACATGACCAAACTGACCTCTACCACCTGACTGTTTAGCATACTTGTATTCTTGCTGAACTGCCTCTTTGATAGTCTCACGATAAGCAACTTGTGGCTGACCAACTTCTGCTTCAACTTTAAACTCTCTAAACATTCTATCAACTAAAATCTCAAGATGAAGTTCACCCATTCCAGAGATGATAGTCTGTCCACTCTCTTCATCAGTTTCAACTCTAAAAGATGGATCTTCTTGAGCTAATTTTTGAAGAGCTAGACCCATCTTCTCTTGATCTGCTTTTGTCTTTGGCTCAACTGCAACTGAGATAACTGGATCTGGAAAGTCCATTCTCTCTAATACAACTTTATCAGCAGGATCACATAGTGTATCTCCTGTTGTTGTATTTTTAAGACCAACAACAGCACCAATTTCACCAGCATAAATCTCTTTAACTTCTTCTCTTTTGATAGCATGCATCTTCATGATACGACCAATTCTCTCTTTTTTATCTTTTGTTGAGTTATGAACAAAACTTCCAGCCCCCAAAGAACCTCTATAAACACGAATAAATGTAAGTTGACCAACAAAAGGATCAGTCATGATTTTAAAAGCAAGTGAAGCAAAAGGACCATCATCACTAGATTCAACAATAACCTCTTCATCTTCATCATCCATCATCGTACCCTTGATATCAGCAACCTCAGTAGGAGCAGGAAGATAATCAACAACAGCATCTAAAAGTGTTTGAACACCTTTGTTTTTAAATGCAGTACCACAAGTCATTGGAACGATATACATCCCAATAGTAGCAGCTTTTATACCAGCCATAATCTCATCATTTGAGATCTCTTCACCCTCTAAAAACTTCTCCATAAGTGTTTCATTACATTCAGCTTCTGAAATTTTTTCAATCATTAGTTCTCGATACTCATCTGCTTTATCTCTAAGATCAGCTCTAATATCTTGCTCATTATATGCAGAACCCATAGCAGCTTCAGCATCCCAAACAATCTCTTTCATCTTCACAAGATCAATGACACCCTCAAACTTATCTTCAGCGCCAATTGGCAATTGAATTGCTACTGGGTTACCTTTTAGACGATCTACTATCTGTCTCTCAACTTCATAAAAATCAGCACCAGTTCTATCCATCTTGTTTACAAATACCAAAGATGGTACTCCATAACGATTTCTCTGTCTCCATACAGTTTCAGATTGTGGTTGAACTCCACCAACTGCACAAAAAACCGAAACAGCACCATCAAGAACACGCATAGATCTCTCAACCTCGATAGTAAAATCAACATGCCCAGGAGTATCTATGATATTTATTTGTTTTTCATTCCACTCACAAGTTGTAGCAGCGGAGGTAATCGTAATACCTCTCTCTTGCTCTTGCTCCATCCAATCCATAGTCGCTGCACCATCGTGAACTTCACCAATTTTATGCTCAACTCCTGTGTAGAAAAGAATTCTCTCTGTAGTTGTAGTTTTTCCTGCGTCTATATGTGCAGCAATTCCAATATTTCTAACATCTTCTAGTTTATGAGTTCTTGCCATTTTATGCTCCTTCTACCATCTATAGTGAGCAAATGCTTTATTTGCTTCAGCCATTTTGTAAGTATCTTCTTTCTTCTTATATGTAGCACCTCTCTCATGGGCTGCATCTAATAACTCGTTTGCCAATCTATCTTTCATAGTTCTTTCACTTCGTTTTCTAGTATATGAAATCAACCATCTAATCGCTAATGCTTGTTGTCTAACTGGTCTTACTTCGATTGGTACTTGATAAGTTGCACCACCAATTCGTCTACTTTTTACTTCCATCAAGGGTTTTACATTTTCAATAGCTTTATTAAAAATATCTATTCCTTTATCTTCGCCTTTTTTATCTATAGCCTCTAAAGCTTCATAGAAAATTTTTGCTGCAACTGATTTTTTACCGCTAAGCATTAAAATGTTTATAAATTTTGATACCATTTTTGAATTGTAGATAGGGTCTGCTAATATCTCCCTAACAGGGGCTTTTCTTCTTCTCATGATTTTCCTTCAATTTTTTATAATTTACTCAAACTTTATCCACAAAGGTTTTGATAATAAAGCCTGGCCGTTTTGACAATTATAATTTTTATAGTTTTATATGTTTAACTAAAAGCCTAATTAAGATTTAGGTCTTTTAGTACCGTATTTACTTCTTGCAACTCTTCTGTTTGCAACTCCTGCTGTATCTAAAGCTCCACGAACGATATGATACTTAACACCTGGAAGATCTTTTACTCTTCCTCCACGAACTAGAACAATTGAGTGTTCTTGAAGGTTGTGACCCTCTCCACCAATATAACTAATAACTTCAAATCCACTTGTTAATCTTACTTTTGCAACTTTTCTAAGTGCAGAGTTAGGTTTTTTTGGAGTTGTAGTATAAACTCTAGTACAAACACCTCTTCTTTGAGGACACTTATTTAGTGCTGGTGATTTTGATTTTACAACCACCTTTTTTCTCTCTTTACGAATCAACTGATTGATAGTTGGCACATTTTTTCCTTTTTAAATTTTTTTTAAGGTCGGCTATATTACTTAAAATTTGTTTATATTTAGCTTAACAAACTTATTTTGAAACCATATCCTTAACTCTCTTTTTAATACCCTCAATTGTAAAACCAAATGTCTCAAACAATTTCCCTGCATCTCCACTTGCACCAAAACTTTCCATACAAAGAACTTCATCAGCATATCGATACCACTCAATTCCACTTCCAGCCTCAACTGCTAAAACTGCTGTTTCTTCATATATAACTTCTCTTTTATACTCATCACTTTGCTCATTAAAAAGCTCAAAACAAGGTATGGAGACAACATTTGCTTTTATTCCATCTTTTTCAAGATGACAAGCAGCTTGGAGTGATGGCATAAGCTCACTTCCTGTTGCTATAATTGTTACAGTAGCTTCTTCTCTTTTTTTAACAAGATAACCACCAAAACTTGCATCTCCAAAATCTACACTTGATTTTAAAGTTTTTAACTTTTGACGACTTAAAACAAAACCACAAGGAGCTTCAAGCTCTAATGCTTTTTTCCAACAAGCTACATTTTCACTAGCATCTGCTGGACGAAAAGTATAAAAGTTAGGCAGAGCTCTAAATTGGCTCAAATGCTCAATTGGCTGATGAGTAGGTCCATCCTCTCCAACACCAATACTATCGTGAGTCCAAATAAAATAGTTTTTAAGACCCATAAGAGCTGCTAATCTAACCGAAGGCTTCATATAATCACTAAAAACAAAAAATGTAGCACTATAAGGTATAAACAGACCATAAAGACTCATCGCATTTGTTATAGCAGCCATTGCATGTTCTCTTATTCCAAAATGGATATTTTTTCCATTTGGAAAATCACCCATCCCTTTTAGCTCACTCTTATTTGATGGAGATAGATCAGCACTCCCACCTAAAAATCCAGGAAGTGCTTTTGATATAGCATTTAAAATCTCTCCATTACTATCTCTTGTAGCAACTCCTGCATCTTCTTCATATGTTGGCCACTTAATTTTTGAAAAATCAGGATTTAAAAGTAGATCTAAAGTTGCATTTTGTTCAACCAAAGGAAGGTCATTTAAAGATTTTTTCCAAGCTCTCTCACTCTCATCTCCTTTTTTAATAGCTCCTCTAAATACCTCTAAAACCTCTTGTTCTACAAAAAACTCTTTATCTGGGTCAACTCCTGCTTTTAGTTTTGCCCTTTTTATCTCATCAACTCCCAAAGGAGCTCCATGTGAATTATGACTTCCCTCTAATTTATCTGCACCTTTTGCAATAATTGTCTGTGCGATAATCAGACACGGTCTATTTTGAGAAGTTCTAACCTCTGAAAGAACTTGATCAATTTCAGATAAATCATGTCCATCAATTCTATAAACTTTCCAACCCTGAGACTCAAATCTCGTTTTGACATTTTCACTCCAAGCTAAAGAGGTATTACCCTCAATTGTAATCTTATTTGAATCATAAATTAAAACAAGATTATCAAGATTTAAATGCCCAGCAATCGAACAAGCCTCATAGCTAATCCCCTCTTCCAAATCACCATCTCCACATAAACAGTAAACTTTATGATCAATTATTTTTGCACTATCAGAATTTAAAAGATTTTGTGCATATTTTGAAGACATCGAAAAACCAACCGCATTTGCTACACCCTGCCCTAAAGGTCCTGTTGTAACTTCTATACCAGGCACATCTTTATACTCAGGATGACCAGGAGTTTTGGACCCAAACTGTCTAAAATTTTTCAAATCATCCATGCTCATATCATATCCCCAAAGATACAAAAGAGAGTAGATCATCGAACTAGCATGACCTCCACTAAAAACTAATCTATCTCGATTTAACCATTTTGGGTTTTTTGGATTATGATTTAAGTGTTGTGAAAGAACTGAAACCACCTCTGAGAGTCCCATCGCAACTCCAGGGTGTCCGCTATTTGCTTTTTGAATCATATCTACACTTAAAAACCTAACACAATTTGCCATATCTGCAAGCAAGCGTTTTTCTAACATTCTCTATCCTTTAAAATATCTATCTATACTAGAAAGAAGTCTTTTTTTTACCTCTATATCTAATTTATCAATTTGAGATTCTACTTCTAAAATTAATCTATCTTTCTCTTTTTTTGCACCGTCTATCCCTAACAAATTTGTATATGAATTTTTACTATTATCATTGTTTGTAGGTTTACCAGCTTTATAACTCGTGTATGTTGCATCGATAATATCATCTTGCACTTGAAACAAAAGACCTATATTTAAACCTATCTCATAAAGTAAGTTCTGTTTATCTTTATCTAATCCTACTATAATCGCACCCATCTTTAAGCTACAAGCTATCAATTTTGCTGTTTTATGAATATGTAAAAATCTAAGCTCAGAAATTGTCAATACCTTGTCCTCAAAATAGCAATCAATAGCCTGACCCAAAACCATACCATTAGCTCCAGAATTTAATGAAAGCTCATAAATAAGTTCTATTTTTATATCGCTAGAAAATGGTGCATCTGCAATCAATAAAAAGCTATGAGTATTTAGTGCGTCTCCAACCAAAGTTGCTGTAACTTCATCATAACTTACATGAAGTGTTGGATGTCCTCGCCTTAAATTTGCATCATCAAAAGTTGGTAAATCATCATGAATTAACGAATAAGTATGAATCATCTCAATAGCCAAAGCGATAAAGTGTGAGTTTTTAACCAAAAGAGGCTGAAATGATTCAACTATTTGTAAAAGCATTAGAGGTCGAAAGCGTTTCCCACCAGCTTCAAACATCTCTTTTAAAGCTTTGTCATATGAGGGATGAAAGCTAGGAGCAGAGGGCAAATTTTTTTGTAAAAATGCTTCAAAATCTATAAGTAAAGTATCTTTAATTTCCGCCAAATCCACCAAAACTGCCTAACATTGAAGAAGCTGCTTTTTTTCTATCCTCTTCCACCATTTTATTTACATCATTTACAGCAGAGATTAGAAGTATCTGCAAAGACTCTTTATCGTCCATTAACGAATCATCAATGCTAATATCTATAATCTCTCCTGTACCTTTTCCGCTAACTTTGATCATGCCACCGCCACTTTTAGAAGTAAACTCTTTGTTTGCACTCTCTTCTTGCATCTTTGAAGCACCTTCTTGAGCTTTTTGAAGCATCTCACCCATCTTGCTAAAATCCATATTTTCAAACATAATCTCTAATCTCATCTATACTGTTTTTGCTATCTAAAAGGACGATATGAGGTTTAAGCAAATCTGCATCCTTTAAACTTACACTTATATAAGCGATAATTATCACTATATCGCCTATTTCAGCTTTTCTAGCGGCTGCTCCATTGAGACAAATATCTCTTTTGCCTCTCTCTCCTTCAATTACATAAGTAGAAAATCGCTCGCCATTGTTGATATTTACAATATCTACTTTTTGACCAACTCTCAATTTTGCAGCATCTATAAGCTCTTTATCTATAGTAATTGAACCTACATAGTTTAGATTTGCATCACTTACAGTTGCACGGTGCAGTTTTGAGTAAAGCATATCTATCATCATAATTTTCCTTATCTTCCTACCATCTTCATAGCTTCAAGTGGAGAGAGTGGTTCATCCCAAAATTCATCCTCTATCAGATATTCAGAAACTGGTTTTTCACCAATTATATGCTCATCGATAATCCTATCAAGCTTTTCTTTAGTTAACTCAACATACATAAAGTGCCCAGGCTCAACTAACATAACTGGTCCTTGTTGACAACGATTTAGACAAGCCGTTCTAACTGGCACTACTGTAGCAATTAAACCTTTCTCCATCAACTTCATCCCCAAATGTTGAAAAAGATCTTTTGTATTCTCAGTTACACAGCTTGGTTTTGGCATCCCAGGAGGAGCCGATTGTTCGCATTTAAATATATAAAATGACGGTTGTGGTATTCCCATTTTTATTCCCCTATTTTTTAGATAAGCCCAATTGTAATCAATTATCTATTAAATTTTTCTTTTATAACCGCTTTTATTACAACTCTATCATCAAATGGGACAAATTTACTCTTAATTTCTTGATACTCTTCATCACCTTTTCCAAGAACAAACAATACTTCACCCTCCTCCAGCTGTGTAATTGCAAGCTCAATTGCATCTTTTCTATCTAGCATTAAAACAACTTTATCTTTATCTAAAATACCATCATCAACATCTTGAATAATTTTTAAAGGATCTTCACTTCTTGGATTATCATTTGTAAGATAGATTTTTTTTGCATATCTATTTGCAATTTTTCCCATTTGAACTCGTTTTGAAGCATCTCTATCTCCTCCAGCTCCAAAAACAACTGAAATATCTCTATCTTTTATACTATCAAGAACTTTATCCATACCATCTGGAGTGTGAGCAAAATCTACAATAATTAAAGGTCTCTCACTCACAACTTCCATTCGACCACTAACTCCTGCAAAATTTTCACAAACTTCACAAATTTCTCCAAGAGAAAAGTCCGTAAGAAGCTTTATGCTAGAGATTGCAGCTGTGATATTGTAAAGATTAAAAAAACCACGAAGAGGTGTATGAAACGGCTCTTGTACATCAAAATGTTTTATAGCAGCTGTTAATCCATCATTCATAGAGTAAGCCATTATATTAAATGAGGCTGGCACTTCAAGTGCATATGTGTAACAATTTTTAGGGTTGAATTCTATTTTTTTAGCATCTTTATTGATAAGTTTCAAACTCTCATCACTAAAAAATGAGCTTTTTACTCTAAAATACTCCTCATAAGTTTTATGATAATCAAAATGATCTTGAGATATATTTGTAAAAACTTTTAAAGCAAAAGTAAGTCCCTCTATTCTATCTTGTGCAATTGCATGAGAGCTTACTTCTGTAATATAATACTCACAACCCTCTTCAAGAGCCAATGAGATATTGTGTAAAGTAGTCAAAATTGGAGGTGTTGTTAAAGACTTTTTTTGTACTCTTTTTTCATTTATATAAAGTCCTCTAGTCCCAGAAAAAGCAACCTTTTTTTCCAAATCTAAAAGCAGAGAGTAGATTGCAGCGGCTGTAGTTGTTTTTCCATTTGTGCCTGTTATGCCGATAATTTTTATATCTTCTACTCTATACATTTTTTTTAACTCATCTACTTGCAATATACTAACATCAGAGTTTTGTTTTACCTGTTCCAAAAAATTTTGGTTTTGCTTTGTGAGTAAAAATGCTGTATTTTCATCACATTCTAAAGAATTATCTGTAATGAAAGAAAATTTTTGATTTTTTATAGGAAATTTCAATATCTACTTATGCTCCAACTGTTTTAATGTTTTTTGAAAAAAAAGTTCACTTGGATAGTATAAAAGAGCATTTTCCACATAGTTTAATGCCATATCTTTAAAATCATTTTCAATTAAAAGATTTACAAAATCGATAAAATCTTCTCTTTTATGTATAATAATTTTTGTACTAAACATAATATCTTCAAATGCTTTTTTAAAACCACCTTTTGCTTGCATTAAATCTAAAAAATCCTCATAAATTATACCATCTTCAAAAGTTGCAATATTTTCCTCTAAATTATCAAGAAGTTCAAAAATATAATCATCATCCAAATCAGAACTATTTACAATCTCTTCAATCACTTCATCAATAGTACTATCTTCTAGATCTTTTGCCCTCTCATAATGTTCAAAAAGTAAAACTGCCTCATCTTCTTTTTCACTTGCAAAATCACTTAACAATACCCCAACTCTTGCATCTTTATCATATGGTGCATCTTCAAGAACCAAAGAGTAATTAAAAAGTGCTTTTTTATACTCTCTATTAAAAAAATTGCTATTTGCTAACTCTTTATACTTTAACAACTTCAACCTCCAAATGCGATTTTTTCTATCATATCTTCCATTCCAGCTGCTATATTTATAACTTCTATCTCTGGATGTATATCCATTCTAAGTTGCCTCTCTATGCCATATTTTATAGTTTGATTACTAGAACCACACCCAACACAAGCACCTTGAAGCTGAATAAAAACCTTACCACCTTTAATATCAAGCAATTTCATACCGCCACCATCAAGCTCTAGCATAGGTTTAACTTTTTCTAAAGATTTTTCAACAACCCCTGCAAGCTCTTCATCTGAAAATGGAATCATATATACCCCTATATATTTTGTATTAAAAAGATTATATCATGAAAAATTTAAATTTGAGGATTAAAGTAGAGTTTAGAAGAGGTAAAACAACCTCTTCAATTTTTAAACAAGTTCTAAAAATGCCATATCCGCAGCATCGCCTCGTCTTGTTCTTGTTCTTATTATTCTTGTGTATCCACCATTTCTATCTTTATACTTTGGTGCTATCTCTTCTAAAAGTTTTTTTGTGCAATCTTTATCTTGAAGTAGTGCAAAAACTACTCTATGAGCATTTGAGTCACCAACTCTAGCTTTTGTGATTAATTTTTCAAAATAACCTCTTAACTCTTTTGCTTTTGGAAGTGTTGTCTCAATCTTTTCACTTTTAATCAATGCTATTGACATATTTTTAAAAAGTGCTTTTCTGTGAGATGATGTTCTTCCTAACTTTCTATAACCATGCTTATGTCTCATCTTATGCCTCCTGTGCCTGTGCTTTTAACTCTTGAATATTTTTACTTAACGCTTTTAAGAAATCGTCGTCAAACTCATAACCTACTGGAAAACCAATATCTTCAAGCTTACTTGTAATCTCTTCAAAAGACTTTTTACCTAAATTTTTAAGCCCTTTTAACTCCAACTCACTCATCATAGAAAGTTCACCAACATGGCAAATTACAGCTCTATCTAAGCAGTTAAAACTTCTAGCACTTAAACTCATATCATTGACACTTTGAAGTAATTTTTTCATATCTACTGAATTATCAAAATCATCTTCAGGCGAAGATACATCTATATCCATCGCTTTTCCAAAGATAGCAATTTGATCATTTAATGCTTCAATAGACTCTTTAAAAGCTTGAACAGGAGAAATTTGACCATCCGTCTCAATCTCAAATACAATCTTCTCATAAGTAGGGTCATCTTCTACAAGCATGTTTTCAATACTATAAATAGCCTTTTTAACTGGTGTGAAAAAAGCATCAATTCCTATATACTCTTCAGGTACATTATCTCTAAGCTCTTCACTTGGAATATAACCTATGCCTTTTTCAATAATCAAAGAAAAGCTAAGCTTTGCATCTTCATTTATAGTTGCTAGATGAAACTCTGGTGTAACAATCTCAATATCATCATTTTCTAAATCACTACCAACAATATCTTTATGCCCTTCAAACGAGTAATTTACTTCAACTTTTTTTGCTTCATTTTTAATTTTAAATCTAATTTTTTTAAGATTTAAAATAAGTAAAGATACATCTTCATGCATCCCTTTAATGCTGTCAAATTCATGACTAGCGCCATCTATCTTTAGTGAAGTTACAGCGTATCCAGCAGAGCTTCCATAAAGAAGTCTTCTTAACGGATGAGCAACTGTTATTGCAAAGCCAGATTGAAAAGGATAAGCAAGAATTTTAACTCTATTTTCGCTAATCTGCTCAATCTCTATCTCATGAGGCATATACAAAGATGTACTAATTTTTTTCATTAAATCTCCCTTATGCTTATTTAGAGTAAAGCTCTACAATTAATCTCTCTTCAACAGGAATTATAATCTCTTCCCTAAGAGGAAGTCTAGTAAATATTCCATACCCTTTATCAATCTCAACATCAACCCAAGGAGCTAAACCAGTTTGAGCAGTAAGCTCACCAGCTCTTACAACTTGTGCATTAGATTTTGATTTCTCTTTAATCTCAATTTTTTGACCAGATTTTACTCTATATGAAGGAATATCTAACTTCTTTCCATCAACCAAAATATGCCCATGTGTAACAAGTTGTCTAGCAAATGCACGAGTAGTTGCAAAACCCATTCTGTAAACAACATTGTCTAATCTTCTCTCAATCAAAGAGATAAGGTTTGCACCAGTGTTTCCTTCCATTCTGTTTGCATCTTTAAACAATCTTCTAAACTGTTTTTCAGAGACACCATACATAAACTTAGCTTTTTGTTTCTCTCTTAATTGTAAACCATACTCACTAATTTTAGTTCGTCTTTGTCCGTGTTGTCCTGGAGCATATGGTCTCTTTTCTAAAGCACTTTTACCTGCTAATCTTCTCTCACCTTTAAGTGCAAGAGATACACCTAATCTTCTCTCAATCTTCTCTACTGGTCCTCTATATCTAGACATTCATTACCCCCTACACTCTTCTTCGTTTTGGTGGTCTGCAACCATTGTGTGGAAGAGCCGTTACATCTTTAAAAAAGATAACTTTTAACCCCTCAATTGCACCAACTCTTTTAACAGCAGTCTCACGCCCAGATCCAGGTCCTTGGACTTTAATCCCAATCTCTTTAATTCCGTGATCCATAGCTTTTGCCATAGCTGCATCTACAGCCTCTTGTGCCGCATAAGGAGTAGATTTTTTACTACCTTTAAAGCCAAGACTTCCTGCACTACTCCAAGCAATTACATTGCCCATCTCATCAGTAACTGTAACAACTGTGTTGTTAAATGTAGCCGCAATATGCACAATACCTTTAGCTATATTTTTCTTTACAACTTTTTTTCTAGTAATTTTTCTTTTTGCCATACCCTACTCCTAAGCTGCGCCGACAGTCTTTTTTCTGCCTTTTCTTGTTCTTGCATTTGTTTTGGTTTTTTGACCACGAACAGGAAGACCTCGTCTGTGTCTAATTCCTCTATAACTTCCTAAATCCATTAAACCTTTTATATTCATCGCAACTTGCTTTCTAAGATCACCTTCAACCATAAAGTCTGCTTGAATAACCTTTCTAATTGTCGCAACATCATCTTCACTAAGCTCATGTACTCTCTTATCAAATGAAATTCCAGCTTTTGTCAAAATGTCTCGTGAACTTTTAAGTCCAATGCCGAAAATATAAGTAAGTCCATACTCAACTCTCTTCTTTTTTGGTAAATCTACACCAGAAATCCTAGCCATTATTATCCTTGTCTCTGTTTATGTTTAGGGTTTTTGCAGATAACTCTAACTGCACCTCTTCGCTTGATAATTTTGCAATCATCACACATCTTCTTAACCGATGGTCTTACTTTCATACCGATCTCCTAATTCTTTTTCCACATACAAATAACGAACGAAATGGTTTACTGAAATTTTAATGCAAACCAGTAATTGAAAAAACAGTGGGCTTTTGTCAATTACTCTTCATAAAGTTCCGTCATCCGAAATAGAGCCTCGCATACTATCTAAATAAAGGTAAAGATTTACTTATACCTAAATGTAATTCTACCTTTATCTAAACTATATGGAGTTAACTCAACTTTAACCTTATCTCCTAGCATGATTTTTATATAATGCATCCGCATCTTTCCTGCTATGTGACAAAGCACCTTATGTTTATTTTCAAGCTCAACTTGAAAAGTTGCATTTGGTAATGCTTCAACAACTATACCATCAATCTCAATAACATCATCTTTTGCCATTGGACCTCCTAATTTTTTCTTATTTATTCAACCGATAAAATTTCGGCTTTCCCATCTATCACCGCAACTGTATGCTCATAGTGACTACCTCTAAGCCCATCTTCTGAAACAACCGACCATTTATCATCAAGTATCACAGCTGTTCCACTTTTTTGACAAATCATAGGCTCTATACAAAAGACCATTCCATTTTTTATTTTTGGACCTTGTTTTGGATTTTTTCCATCAAAATAATTTGGAATTTCTGGCTCTTCATGGGGTTTTCTCCCAATACCATGACCACAAAATCCACGAAGTGGTACATATCCAGATTGAAGTATAAAATTTTCAAGCTCCACACTAAGTTCTTTAAACCGCATCCCAGGCTTTATAATATCTATAGCATAAAAAAGAGCATCATATGAACAAGCTATAAGTCTCTCATCTTCTTTGGAAATCTCACCAATAGGAATTGTAATAGCAGCATCTCCATACCAACCATCTTTCTCAATCCCAATATCAAGCCCTAAAATATCTCCCTCTTTTACAATTATATCATTAGGAGTACCGTGAATAATAACTGAATTTAAAGATGTACAAACACCAGAGGGAAATCCATATAACCCTTTAAAAGCTGCCCTTGCATCTAATGAAGAGATATAATCCTCACCCATGTCATTTATCTCTTTTAAAGTCATACCAGCTCTTATATATGTTTTTAAATGATTTAATGTTTTTGCTACAAATGAGTTTGAGACCCTTAGTTTATCTATATCTAAGGGTCTCTTAATTGGTATTGCCATTTAATTAGAGTCCAACATTACCTAAAGTATTATATTTGTTCATATAAACTTCTGCTTCAATTTTTCTCATCGTATCAAGAGCAACTTGAACAACAATCAAAACAGCAACACCACCAAAATAAAATGGTACTCCCATCGCTTTTACAATAATAAACGGCAAAGTAGAAACAAGACCCAAATAAACTGCACCACTAGTGGTAAGTCTTCCTGCAACCTCATTTATAAACTCAGCTGTACTTTTTCCAGGTCTAACTCCAGGTATAAAGCCACCTTGTTTTTTTAGATTATCAGAAATATCTTTTGCATTAAATACAATAGATGCATAAAAATAAGCAAAAAATACAACAAACAAGAACATCAATATATTAAACATATACCCTCCAGGACTAAGGGCATCTGATATTGCTAAAACCGTCGGATTTGAGCTTCCTTGCAAAAGAGTAGCTGGCATCATTAAAATAGCTGATGCAAAAATTGGAGGAATTACACCTGAAAGGTTCACCTTAATAGGTATATAATTCATAACTCTTTTATTTTGGTTATCCATCATAGTTTTTCTTGAATATGAGATAGGCACTCGTCTCTCACCAAGTTCAACATAGATGATTACACCAACTGTAAGCAAAATAACACCAAGCATTCCAATAACTGATAAAAAGCCAAGCTCACCAGTATTTACAAGATTTACAGTACCACCAATCGCAGAAGGAATTCCCGAAACTATACCCGCAAAGATAATAAGTGAAATACCATTTCCTATACCTCTTTGAGTTATCTGTTCACCAATCCACATAAGCATCATCGTTCCAGCTAACATCGAAAAAGCAGCTATCGGAATAAATAGACTCATGTCTATAGTAATGGCAGGATTGCCAGAACTACCCAAACTTTGAAGCCCCATAGAGACACCAATTGCTTGAACAAAAGTGATAACTACAGTTGCATATCTGATAATTTGCATATACTTTTGCATACCATCTCGCTCTTTTTTCATCTGAGCAAGAGTAGGAAATGTTGCAGCTAAAAGCTCCATAATAATTGAAGCTGTGATATAAGGCATAATACCAAGAGAGATAATACTAAGACGACTAACAGCATCTCCACTAAACATGTTAACCATGCCAAGTGCATTTCCTGAGTTATCATCAAAAAATTGCTTTATAACATCAATATTTACACCTGGAACTGGAACATAAGACAAAAGTCTGTAAACAAATATAAAAGCAAGAGTAATTAATATCTTATCTCTTAAATCTTTGCTCATTTGCTCATACCCGTATAAAGTACATTTTCATCTTTTATTTTAGAAGCTAAATCTTTTGCTTTAGAACCTATAAGTTTTACTTTTTTAATTGAGTTTTGCATTTTATGTACAGTTTTAATTGTCTCAATTGTAATCTCACTAAGTTCTGCAATTTTTGGAACTCTATCTATACTAATGCTATATGGCTTGATAACTCGTGAGCTAAAACCAACTTTTGGAAGTCTCTTTTGTAATGGTTGTTGACCACCTTCAAAACCTCTTTTTATCTTATAACCAGATCTACTTTTTTGACCATTATGTCCTCGTGATGCAGTCTTACCCATACCACTACCTTGACCCCGTCCAACTCTTTTTCTATTTTTAGTTGAACCATCCGCTGGTTTTAAATTATGTAATCCCATAAAATATCCTTTATTGCTTAATCATAGTAAGTGCTTTTACAGTAGCTCTCACTAAATTTCCAGGGTTATTTGAACCTAAAGACTTTGTTAAAATATCTTTAATTCCAGCAAGCTCTAATACTGGTCTTGTAGCACCACCAGCTATTACACCTGTACCTTCAGATGCAGGTTTTAACAAAATTCTACTTGAGTTAAACTTAACCTCTATATCATGAGCTATGGTTGAGCCTTTTACATTTACTCGTATTAGGTTTTTAAAAGCATCATCAACACCTTTTTTAATAGCACTTGGAACCTCTTTTGCTTTTCCTGTACCAAATCCAATAACTCCCTCTTTATTACCAACAACAACAAGAGCGGTGAATCTAAATCTTCTACCACCCTTTGCAACTTTTGTTACCCTGCCGATGTTGACGATAACCTCTTCAAAATCTTCTCTATTAATATTTTCCATCGCCACTCCTTACAGTGTTATTCCGTTATCTCTTAATCCATCAGCAAAAGCTGCCACTACACCGTGATACTTATCACCTCTTCTATCAAGAACTACTTTTTCAATACCTTTAGCTTTTAAACTCTTTGCAAAAATAGCCGCAACTGCTGTTGCTGCTTCTTTATTTGCTTTTTGCCCCTCTTTTTTTCCATCTACACAAGAGAGTGTAACTCCTGCAATATCATCAATGGCTTGAGCATAAAGAAATCTTGTTGATTTTACAAATGCAACTCTAGGAACTTCTGGAGTTCCTGAAATTTTTGCTCTAACTCTTCTAACTCTTCTTTGCTTTAGTGCATTTTTCTGTTTTAATAATTTTGTTCTCATCTCTTCCCCTACTTAGCCGCTGTCTTACCAGCTTTTCTGATAATATGTTCCTCAAGATACTTAACACCTTTTCCTTTATATGGCTCAGGCGGTCTGTAACTTCTAATCTCTGCTGCAACTTGACCAACAACTTGTTTGTCATTGCCCTTAATAGTAATTAAATTTTTCTCTACAGCAATTTGAACATCTTTTGGAAATTGGTGATTTATCGGATGTGAAAATCCAAGATTAAGCACAAGTGTATTTCCATTAACAGCTGCTTTGTAACCAACACCATTAATCTCTAACTTTTTCTCATAACCATCAATTAAACCAATAATCACATTATTTGCCAACGATCTAAAAGTTCCCCAAAATGCTCTATCTTCTCTATCTTCACTTTTTGGAGTAAAAACAATTTCGCCATTTTCTACTTTAACATTTACTAGTTCTTTTGTATCTAGCTCTTTTTGTGCATTACCTTTTTTAAAAGAGAGTACACTACCGTTTAAACCAACTTCAATTCCAGATGGAATTGTAACAGGTTTTTTCCCTATTCTTGACATTTTTTTCCTTTTACTTGTCTACGATATTATCGAATGCCGTAAAATTTGATAACTACCAAATACTACAGATAAGTTCGCCACCAACACCTTCACGATGAGCAACCTCATTACTTAAAACACCTTTTGAAGTGCTTACTATTATTGTTCCATACCCATTTTTAAACTTTTTAATCTCTGAGTTTGGCTTATAAACACGACGACCTTGTTTTGAAATCATCTTTAACTCTGTAATTACTCTATTTCCATGCTCATCATATTTTAAAATTACTTTAATAGTTTTTTTGCATCCATTCTCAATCACATTATAACTTTCAATGTAACCTTTTGCCTGAATTATCTTAACTACCGACTCTACAAGTTTTGAGTGTAAAAGCTCTGTAACTTCTAGTTTTCTCATAGATGCGTTTCTTATTCTTGTTAGTGCATCTGCTACTAAATCATTTACCATCTTTTTCCCCTACCAACTTGATTTTTTAACGCCAGGTATCTTACCTTCGTTTGCCATTTTTCTAAAACAGATTCTACAAATTCCAAAATCTCTTAAAACTGAATGAGGTCTTCCACAGATTTGACATCTTGTATAAGCCCTACTTGAAAACTTAGGAGTCCTCTTAGCCTTTGCAATCATTGATTTTTTTGCCATTATTCTCTCACCTTTGCAAATGGCATACCCATAAGCTCTAACAACTTTAAAGACTCTTTATCATCTTCACTACTTGTTACAACTGTAATGTTCATACCGTGTGTTTTTATAACATCATCAAACCTAACCTCAGGAAAGACAAGTTGCTCATCTAAACCAAAACTATAGTTACCTCTACCATCAAATCCATTTCTAGAAACCCCTCTAAAATCCCTAACTCTTGGGAGAGTAATAGTTACAAGTTTATCTAAAAATGTGTACATATTTTCACCACGAAGTGTAACTTTTACACCAATTGGATAATTTTCTCTAAGCTTAAAACCAGCAATTGATTTTTTTGCTTTTGTAATAACTGCTTTTTGTCCTGCAATTAAAGAGATAGTATCTTGAATATTTTGCAATATTTTACTATCTTTTGCTTCTTCTCCAACACCAACACTTATAGAGATTTTCTCTAATTCTGGTATCTGCATAGGATTTTTAATGTCAAACTCTTTAACTAAGCTATCTTTGATTTCATTTATATATTTATCTTTTAGTCTTGCCATCTTCTACCCCTCTGCTTTTGCAACATTTGAAATATGAATAGGCATCTCTTTACTCTCATAACCACCTTTTGGGCTTTGTTCAGTTGGTTTTACCGATTTTTTAACCAATTTACAACCAGAAACTATCACTTGAGAAGTTTTAGGCATAACTTTTAAAACTTCTGCCTCTTTACCCTTATCATCTCCTGCCAAAATCTTAACAGTGTCGCCTTTTTTTATCTTAAACTTTACAGCCATTATAAAACCTCCGGTGCTAATGATACAATTTTCATATATCCAGCATATCTAACTTCACGACCAATTGGACCAAATATACGAGTTCCAATAGGCTCTTTTTTTGCATCTAGTATAACAGCTGCATTTTGATCAAATCTAATAAGTGATCCATTTTCTCTTTGAATCTCTTTCTTAGTTCTCACAACTACTGCTTTTATAACTTGACCTTTTTTAACTTTTCCATCAGGAGCAGCTTTTTTTACAGATGCAACAATTATATCACCAACACTTGCATATCTTCTCTTACTTCCACCAAGTACTTTAATGCACATAATCTCTTTTGCACCACTATTGTCAGCAACTGCGAGTCTAGTAAAACCTTGTATCATTACTCAACTCCTTTTTTCACAATTTTAATTAGTGTAAAAGATTTTCTCTTAGATAATGGTCTGCACTCTTTTGCTCTTACAATATCTCCAGTTTTTACTTCAGAGTTCTCATCATGAATTAGATATTTTTTAAATCTTTTTACAATTTTTCTATATCTTGGGTGCATAACTCTTCTCTCAACTACCATCGTTGCTGTTTTCTCACCAGCTACCTTAACTACTTTACCTTGTATCTCTTTTAAAGCCATCTTTTATGCCTCACTTGAAGCTTTAGAAATAGCTGTTTTTACTCTAGCTATATCTTTTTTTACTTCTCTTATTTCATTTGGGTTACTTAACTGCATTGTTCTAAGTTTACCTTTCAACCTAAAAAGCAGTAACTTCTTCTCTTTTAACAACTCACTTAATGCTTTTGCATCTTTTGTATCTAAATCAGTATATTTCATTTTCAATCTCTCGCGTAACAATTTTTGTTTTAAATGGTAACTTATGTTTTGCCAGAGTCAAAGCTTCACGAGCCAACTCTTCACTAACACCTGCCATCTCAAAGATAATACGACCTGGCTTAATATTCATAACCCATCTATCAACCGCACCTTTACCTTTACCCATTCTTGTCTCTAATGGCTTTGCTGTTAAAGGTTTATCAGGAAAAACTCTAATCCATGATTTTGCTTCTCTTTTTACATGTCTTGTCATTGCAATTCTTGCAGCTTCAATTTGACGAGAACCAATTCTTCCAGCTTCAGTAGCTTTTAAAGCAATTTCACCAAAAGCTATAGAGTTACCTCTGTAAGACTTGCCTCTATTTCTTCCCTTCATCTGCTTTCTATATTTTGTTCTTTTTGGCATAAGCATGGTTATATACCTCTTCTTTTAGCTTTTGGTTTTGCACTCTCTTTTTTCTCAGCTTGAATACCTTTAGCAAGTACCTCACCTTTAAAAATCCAAACCTTTACACCTATAATTCCATAAGTAGTTTGAGCCTCTGCAAAACCGTAATCAATTTTTGCTCTTAGAGTATGAAGAGGAACACGACCCTCAAGATACCACTCAGTTCTAGCCATCTCAGCACCACCAAGACGACCTGCTACTGAAATCTTAATACCCTTAGCACCACTTTTCATAGCACCTTGAATAACTTTTTTCATAGCTCTTCTAAATGCTACTCGTCTCTCAAGTTGAGTAGCAACATTTTCAGCTGCAAGTTGAGCTGACGCTTGAGGCTTTCTCTCCTCTTTTATATTTACATTTACATCTTTACCAACAAGCTTATTTAGTTTAACTCTAAGCTTCTCAATATCTGCACCTTTTTTACCAATTATAATACCAGGACGAGCTGATACGATAGTAACTCTAAGTTTTTTTGCAGTTCTCTCTATAATTATCTGACTAACACCTGCATAATAAAGCTCTTTTTTAACATAAGTTCTAATTTTATAATCTTCACCTATATTTGTAACCGTGCTCTCAGAAGATGGGTACCATCTTGAGTCCCAGTTTCTATTAAGACCCAATCTCAAACCAATCGGATTAACTTTCTGACCCATCTTTAAGACTCCTTCTTGTTATTTTTTAATATCTCATTGGCTTCATTTAACCAAGTATCTTCTATCTTGCCTTTAATGCCAATCTTCTCATCAAGCTCTGCAATTTTCTCTTTTGTTAAGTTTGCAACTTGCTCAATTGAAGTAATACCCTCAGCAATAAGTTTTTTCTCTAAAACTGGCCCAATTCCTGAAAGCTGTTTTAAATCATCTAAATTTACAGCTTGTTTACTATCTGCTTTTGGCTCATCTTTTTTACTCTCACCTGCATCTTTGACTTTTTTAGCTGTCTCTTTCTTTGCAGGTTTCTCTTTTTTCGTCTCTACCTTTTTCTTAGGCTCCAAATTTTCACTAGATGCTACTCCAACTTCTACCATAATGTGTGAAGTAGGTTTTAAAATTCTTGAAGCACTCCCTCTAGCTCTTGGTTTAAATCTTTTTAAAACTGGACCTTTGTCAACTCTACAAGATAGTATAACAACCTCTTCAGGCTCATAATCCCCATTTGCAACCGCAGATGCAATGACTTTAGAGATAATTCCAGCAGCTTTGTTTGGCATAAACTCTAAACTAGCTAATGCAACTTCTGCATTCATTCCTTGAACTTCTCTAGTTATAAGTCTTGCTTTTATTGGTGAGAGTCTGATAAATTTTAATATTGCTTTGCTCATTCTCTCCCCTTAACCTATTTTCTTTTGAACAGAGCCTTTATGGCCTTTAAATGTTCTTGTTGGTGCAAATTCACCGAGCTTATATCCGATATGATTTTCAGTGATATACACAGGGATAAAGTTTCTTCCATTATGAACTGAGAAAGTCAAACCAATCATATCTGGCAATATTGTGCTTCTTCTTGACCAAGTTTTAATAGGTTTTTTATCTCCGCCCTCTTTCGCTTTGATAACTTTTTTTAGTAAATGTCCATCAATAAATGGACCTTTTTTTAGACTTCTAGCCATCTATCTACCTTTCTTTCTAGAGATAATCAACTTATCACTAGCTTTTTTTCTTCTAGTTTTATAACCTTTTGTAGGCATACCCCAAGGACTAACAGGATGACGAGAACCATTTGTTTTACCTTCACCACCACCGTGTGGGTGATCTATCGGGTTCATTGCAGAACCACGAGTTTGAGGTCTAATACCACGATGACGATTTCGCCCCGCTTTTCCAATAACAACATTTGCCCAATCTTCACTTCCAACAGTTCCAATAGTAGCCATACACTCAGATAATATCTGTCTCATCTCTCCACTTGGAAGTCTTAAAACTACATATTTCTCTTCTTTACCCATAAGTTGAGCATAACCACCTGCACTCCTTGCAATTTGAGCACCTTTACCTGGCTTCATCTCAATGTTGTGTATGATAGTACCAATTGGTATGTTTTTCATCTTCATCGCATTTCCAGGTTTTATATCTAATCCTGATTCATCCGCTTGAATTTTATCTCCAACTTTTATACCTGATGGCTGGATAATATATCTTTTATCTCCATCAGTATAAGTAACAAGAGAGATTCTACAGTTTCTATATGGGTCATACTCTATTGTTGAGATAGTCCCTTCAATTCCAAATTTTTGTCTTTTAAAGTCAATAATTCTATACTGTTTTTTAGCTCCAGCTTCTCTATGTCTTGAAGTAATTCTTCCGTGATGATTTCTACCAGCACTTCTTGGGAGCTTTTTTAAAAGTCCAGGAACTGTTGGCTTACTTGTAATATCACTAGAATCAAGTCCTGTCATATACCTTCTACTAGGTGTATATGGTCTGTATGATTTAATCGCCATTTTATATCTCCAAACTTTCTATTTTAGCACCTTCAGGAAGTGTGACATAAAATTTTTTGAAACTATCTCTTTTCCCCTCGATACCTTTAAATTTTTTAACTTTACCTTTTTGATTTAAAGAATTAACTCTCAAAGGAATAAAACCAAAATACTCTCTTAAAACCTCTTTTAAACCACTCTTTGTCATTCTTGGGCTTGTCTGAATTACAACAACACCATCTTCTTGAAGACCTAAACTTTTTTCAGTATAAAGAATTGATTTAATATCTGTAATATCTGCCATGTTAGCCCTCTTTTGTTAGTGTCTCTAAAACACTTTTTTCTATTACTACTGTTTCAAATGCAATTGCAGTGAAACCATTTAATTCATTTGCCTCTATAAGGTAAGCATTTGGAATATTTCTAAATGCAAAGAAACTCTTCTCATCAACCATCTCTTTAACTATCAATACATCTCTTGCATTAAGAGCTTTTACATATGCAGCTGCATCTTTTGTCTTTCCAGACTCAATCAAAACAGTATCAACTACAAACAATCTTTTAGCATCTGCTTTTTCATTAAGAGCAAAGTTAAGAGCAAGTTTTTTCTGCTTTTTATTTACTTTTTGAAAATAATTTCTATTATTTTTAGGACCATGTGCTACTCCACCGCCAACCCAAATAGGACTTCTTGTAGAACCAGCTCTAGCTCGCCCGCCACCTTTTTGTGCGAATGGCTTTTTACCACCACCTCTAACCTCAGATCTAGTCTTTGTCACTGCTGTGTTTGCACGAAGTGCTGCCTGATAAGACTTTACATATAGATATGAGTTATGCGGATTTATATCTAAAAAACTCTCTGGTAACTCAATCTCGCCACTTGCTTTAAATTTGCTATCTAGCACTACTGCTTTGCTCATTTAACTATCCTTATTGTTCCTAATGCTCCATTTGCACCAGGGATTGCACCTTTTAATGCTAAAACACCTGTGTCTGCATCAAAAGAGACTATGTCATTTTTAACTGTAACTTGAACATTTCCATAATGTCCTGGCATCTTTTTACCTCTTTGAACTCGTCCAGGCCACTCTGCATTTCCAATAGAACCAACTCGTCTGTGAAATCTAGAACCGTGAGCTCCAGGACCACCTGAAAAACCATGTCTTTTAATCGCACCTGTAAAACCTCTACCTTTTGTATTAAAAGTTGATTTTACTAAAGCTGAACTACTAAGTGGAGTAACATCTAAATCACCAACTTCTGCATTTGCAACTGTGAGTGTTATAAATCTATTAAACTCTTTAGTTAAGTTATATTTTTTTCTTTGACCTTCAATGGTCTTATCATTTTTTTTGCCACTTGAGTATGAAACAATTGCTCTTTTGTTTTCATCAACTTCGCAAACCTTTGCATCTAAAACTTTTACAAGAGTTACAGGGATGCTAGGAACTGTAATTGTTCTACTCATTCCAATTTTTTCTACTATATATTCCATCATATCTCTCCTATTTACCCATAGCTCTTACTTCAACATTAACCTCAGGTGCAAGGTCAAGCTTCATAAGAGAATCAACTGTATCTGTAGTAGCAGAAACGATATCAATCAATCTTGCATGCATTCTCATCTCAAACTGCTCTCGTGAGTCTTTGTTTACATGAGGTGATCTAAGTACGGTATATTTTTTGATTTTTGTAGGTAGAGGTATTGGACCTCTGATCTCAGCACCGGTTCGCTTTACTGAATCGACAATAGCCGAAACTGATCTATCTAAAACCCTATGGTCATAAGCCTTAAGCTTAAGTCTAATTTTTTCCATTTTTTTCCTTAAAAGAACTCGTCAAAAACTACTTTGACATAAATTTGAACGGCGATTATACTTAAAGCTGGGTGCAATGTCAAGTATTTTAGGGGATTTTGCAAAAATATGCTCTAGTTTGTTTCCTTTTTAGAAGGAAACAAACTTATTTTAAAATTTAAAGATATTTAATCCACTAAGATATTTTTTTAAGTTAATTTTTATGGGTGTCGAATTTTAACTTTTGAGTTTAATAAAAAGCCAATAACTGTAACTAAAAATAAAATCACATATATACTGCTCACAACTTCATATGAATAAAAAAGGTAAAGCACCCAAAGGAGTATAGCCCCAAGAGGAGTAGGAACTCCAACAAAATATTTAACTACCGCACCTTCTTGGCTTTGGATATTAAATGCAACAAGTCTTCTTAATCCACTTATTATGTAATATAAAAAAACAAACCCTGCAAATACTGTCTCAAAACCATCACTTTTTTCCATCGCATAAAAAAGCAAAAAAGCGGGCATAATTACAAAAGATATAAAATCAGCAAAAGAGTCAAGCTGTATTCCAAACTCACAAGACAAATTGTATTTTCTCGCTATTTTTCCATCAGTGATATCTAATGCTCCTGCACACCAAGCCAATATAATAGCTGTAAAAAAATCTCCTTCTTGTATAAGATACATAGCAATCACACCCAAAGAGATGTTTGAGTAAGTTATGATATTTGCTAAGTTAAAATGTGAATTTTTGTTGTATAAAAATGACAAAACTGTTCCTTCTTAAAAAATTGTAGATTATTATAGTCTATCTCTTAATAAAACTTAATTAAATATTAGAAAATATTTTATACTTTTAAAGGTTAAATTTTGTACAATTAATTTTATTTAATCGCAGGAGAGTAGACTATGGGTAGTAAATTAATCCTTTTGTTGGGAATATTGGCTGGTGCTTTTTTAGCTTACACTTGCTTAAATGACAATAAAGAGGAACTAATTCCAAAATATAACCAATTAATAAAAAACAACATAGCTCCACCAGTAAAAACAATAGAAAAAGCTCCTATAGAAAGCCCTAAACCTCTTCCAATTATAAAACCTGAAGTTAAAATTGAGCAAAAGCAAATAGAAGAAGTTAAACAAGAGCCTAAAGCAGAAGAAAGTGTAGCAAAACTTGAAGAGCCAAAATTTATATATACTCTCAAAGAAGAGACAAAACTATCAGTTAAGTTATCAACAAATGATAAAACTCAACTTTTTGAACAATTTATATTGGATTATTGTCAAAGTGATATATGCACACAAGATTTAACTTTTGAAGAGAATATCAAAGATGCATTATGGCAAGAAGATGTTTTAAAAATAGCAGCATTTTTAAAAGATAAAAATGTAAAAAATGCACTTATATCGATAGACGGACAAAACTTAAAACTTGAAGGTCGCTTTGCATCTAAAGCTGATAGAGATGCATTTATGCAACTTCTAGAACCTTATAGTTTAGCCGCTTTTAAGATAAAAAATCTTACAACTATAAAGCAAGAGATTATAATCGAAGAAGTTAAAGAAGAAGTTAAAGAAGAAGTTAAAGAAGAAGTTAAAGAAGAAGTTAAAGAAGAAGTTAAAGAAGAAGTTAAAGAAGAAGTTAAAGAAGAAGTTAAAGAAGAAGTTACAAGTGAAGTAGCCAAAAAGACTCAAAATGAGATAAATCGTCTCCTTAAAGTTAATCCTGTCTATTTTAGATACAACAGTGACAAATTGACACTAAATGCAAATGGAATTTTAACAAAAGTCATTGCTACTTTAAAAGATACAAAGATAGATAAAGTTTCACTAAGAGTTGAAGGGCATACCGACTCAGGTGGGGATGCTACATACAATAAAGCATTAAGTCAAAAAAGGGCAGAGTCTGTTAAAAAATATCTTCTTGAAAATGGTTTACACGATATGCAAATTAAAGCCAAAGGGTATGGTGAAGAGAGACCAATCACAGAAAATCCTACAAACACCGCCAATAGAAGAGTTGAAATATACTTAATCAAAGGAGAGTAAAATGGAAACAGTTGAACTATACATATATCTTTTGATAGCAGTAGCATTTATAATTGGTTTTTTAATCAGCTCAATGTTGAGAGGCGGAGCATATCATAAAAAATATGGACAGACAATCCACAAGTACAAAAATGAGAATGAAGAGATAACTAAAAAACTAGACTTAAGCAACCAAGAACTACAAAACACAAAAGATCAATTTACACTTATAAAAAATAAACTATCTTCTCAAAACACTCTTCTAGGAGAATTTGAAAGTAAAAAAAGAGAACTTGAAGTAGATAATAAAAATTTCCAAACATCAAAAATAGCACTACAAAACAATATAAAAAATATAGATGCAAAGATTTTAAATATATCTAATGACTTAAAAACTCTAGCTTTAGAAAAAGATGAAATTTTAAACTATCAAAAAAACATCACGGAACAAAAAAACAAAACAGAAAAAAACTCTATTGAGATTAGAAATTTAAATGATAAAATCTCTAATCTAACAAAAGAGAAAAAAACTCTAACAGAAAAAATTGAAACTCAAAATGAACTTAATAATAAAAAGGAGAGAGAACTCTTAGATGAAAGTAGCAAAATAAAAACTATTAAAAATGAATTTGAAACTAAAATAAATGATATTCAAGAACCATTAAATAAATCAAAACAAAAAGCACTAAATTATCAATATGCACTAGAATATATTAGAGAAAAGGTCGACTCATATGAGAGTATAGAACCTGATGTCATAGATAAAATTATTAGCAAAAATGAAGAGAAAGGAGTATTTGCAAATCTTAAGCAAAAGCTCTTCAACAAAAGTGCAAATTATCTCAAAGAAGGAAAATAATAATGGTAGATATTTTAATAAACTTAGCCGAAGATATAAAACTTTGTCTGCTTGGGTCATTAGGAATTGGTGTGGTTACTGGTTATCTATTTACAAAATTAAGAGTTAGAGAGAAATATATACCAACGATATATAAACTTGAAGATACCCTACAAAACAAAGAGAGTGCAATAAATGCGAATGAAGTAAAAAAACATGAAAGTATAAAGCTAGCAAAAAATCTAAATGAAAAGCTAAATAAAACAAATCAAGAAGTTTCAAAATTAAAAGATATTACAAACAACCTAGAAACACAAACAGCAAAATCAAAAAGTGAACAAGAGAGTTTAAAAAACCAATACAGCAAACAAGAGAACATTTTGAATGATTATGACAAAGAAATAATAAATTTAAACTATACACTAGGTTTAAGTGGTAACATAAAGCCCGCTGAAAAAAAAGAGATGCTAAAAGCCGAAATTGAAACAAATGAGCAAGAATACATAAAAGAGTGTGATAGACACTTTACTTTAGAAAATCAATCTAAAGAGCTAGAAAAAAAGACTTTAAATCTAACTTCAAATCTAAACACATTAACTACATCTTGGAATGAAAAAAATAAAGAGCTCTCAGAAACTACAAACGCCATCTCTGCTCTAAAAGAAAAACTTCAAAAACAGTATGAACAGATACAACTAGAGAAACAAGAAAGTGATGAAAAAATAGACAGCTTTAAAAAACAACTTCTAGATATAAAAAGTAAATTATCTTAAAAAA
>JAMOMC010000121.1 GCA_027068765.1 Campylobacterales bacterium | reverse complement strand
TATGTAAAGGAGCAAGACCATGCCACACTTTATAATAGATTGTTCAGAGAATATTTTAAAATCTCATTCACAAGATGAAATAATAAAACAAGTTCATATTTCAGCTATTTCTACAAAATTATTTTATAAAAATGATATAAAAGTAAGGATTAATTCTTTCAAACAATATTCTACTGGAGATAAAAAAGAGGATTTTATTCATGTATTTGCCAATATAATGGAAGGTAGAAGTATCGAACAAAAAGCGAATTTATCGAAAACTATAGTTAAAGATTTGGCTTCTATGTTTCCACTAGTTCCACATATTGGAACTAATGTTATTGAATTTGAAAAAGCAACCTATTTCAATAAAAATATGCTTGATCCACATTATAAATTCTCAATGCCATAAATTTTTTATATAAGTTTTACACTATAAATAGCTGTTATCACAACAGTATATGTGGCAAGTAGATAAACATTTCTAGAGCTTCCTGAAAGTTTGGGTGTTTTAATTTCTGATACATTTAAAATAGCAAGACCAACGCCACTAATATATAAAACAATAGAAAAAGCTCCCTGAGTAAAAAACCCTTCAAATAAAAATATAAATACTAAAATAAGACTGTTATTATCAAGAGCAAGTCCCGTATATTTCGTTCCGCCTGCTAACCCATACGTACTAAAGTAACTCAGTCTAATAGCAGCAGCACTTAACATTAAAAAGGCTCCTATTAAAAATATAGGCTCAAACTTTCCATAACTTAAAAGTAATATTGCAGGAGTGACACCATAGCTTACTATATCTATGAGGACATCAAGTTGTCCACCAAATTTAGCATCTGTAGGAGTTCTGCCTTTTAATCTTCTTGCAACGAGTCCATCAGCCCAGTCAAAAGCCACTGCCCAAACCATTCCAATCATAGCCGCTGCGTAAAGACCTGTAATACTAAAATAGATGGCTAAGACAGTACACGCCAATCCTGAAAGTGATAAAAGATTGGGAATATCTTTCACATAAGAGAGAATGGCTGGTTGTTGCCTCTGCATAGTTGTAGAGTTTTCTTGTGACATAAGGGGGAGCCTTTGGGATAAATAAATTTTAAATGGTAGAATGATGGTAAGTATTTAGCATAGAAATGGTATTATAGCCTAAATCATATTACTAACTGACCTCATATACTATACCCAAATAGTGAATGCTCTCTCATTTTATCCAAAAAGATAAGTTTAATAATATTTGATAGCTCTATTATGCTGTAAATACAGAAATAAAAGAGTTTAAAACGATTAAATATAGTGTGTCATGTCAGTTATGTACTCAAGGAGATGAAATCATGATTGTATATACTGTAGGTACTTTTGATTTGTTACATGTTGGTCATTTAGATTTATTGGAATATTGTAAAACTTTGGGTGATACTTTTGTAGTTGGAGTAGCTTCTGATAAGGTGGTGAACTCTTATAAACCAAATGTTCCTGTGATTCCTTTAGAACAGCGGCTACAGATGCTAAAAGCTCTCAAATGTGTTGATGATGTACGGGCATATCATGAGCTTGATTATGTATTGGCGTGCAAAGAGTTACATGT
>JAMOMC010000120.1 GCA_027068765.1 Campylobacterales bacterium | reverse complement strand
CCTATCAATTTTATGGTTAACATGATTGCAGGATTAATTCGATATACCTACTTTGAAAAGAAGCCTTCTATCAATTTTTCTCAAAATGATAGAGATTTACTTAACTCTTATATCTTAAATGATACTGTAAATGCCGATTTTAAAGGGCTTTTATTGGTTTGAAGGTTGTCGAGCTCAGGTTTTAAGGATTTTTTTTCCTTTATATGCATTTAGATAGAGTTGATATAGATTAACTGCAAAACTTCTAAGTACTTTTACTTGATAAACAATGTTCAACACTTATTGCTACATTTCCTTTTTTATGTCCTTTGTCAACATATTTATGAGCATCGACAAGTTTATCCAAGGGATAAACTCTATCTATCACTGGTTTTATATATCCAGCTTCAACAAGCTCTTTAAGAAAAATCAAATCATCTTTTTTCTCGCTTGCAACTCCACATATTATTTTATCGTTGCCTATTGACATTAAATTTTCAAACAAGCCTGCATTGATCAAAATTAACTTTCCTTGTTTTTTTAGAGAATCTTTACAAAATGATAACGATAGGTTGCCTACTGTATCAAAAATAACATCATAAGTTTCACCATTATTAGTAAAGTTCTCTTTAGTATAATCAATAACCTTATCTGCACCAAATGATTTTATTAACTCTATATTTATTGTGCTACATACTCCTGTAACCGCTGCTTTATAATATTTTGCAAGCTGTATTGAAGCAGTGCCTACTGCCCCAGATGCTCCATTGATAAGTATCTTTTGATTACTTTGAATATTTGCTTTGTCTCTAAGAAAATAGATTGCTGCTAATCCCCCAAATGGAATGCTTGCAGCTTCCTCATAAGAAATATTAATTGGCTTTGTTACTATTGCTTTTTTCTCACATAAGCTGACATATTGTGCATTTGCACCTAAACCTATTCCTGTAGTTCCATATATTTTATCACCTTTTTTGAAAAGTTTTACATCTTTTCCTACTGCTTCTATTTCTCCTGATATATCCATTCCAGGTATGGTTTTTCTAGGTTTTATAAAACCAAAAATCAATCGTGTAGGGAGCCAAAAACCTACAGGAACTTTAAAACCACGCAATCTACAATCCCCTGATGTTACTGCGGTTGCATATATTTTTATCAAGACTTCATTGTTCTTTGGAGTGGGTTTCTCAACCTCTTTGAGCAAAAGAACATTGGGTAATCCGTATTTTGTCCATATAATCGCTTTCATGACTTCCTTTTTATTTAAAACTTTGATTTGGAAACACTATATTTATAATAATTGTTTTAGAAATTTTTTGACCCTTCTTACTCACAAAATAAAAACTCTTTTGCTATAAGACGATTGTATGATTTTTATCTATATCTATTTTTTATTAGAATTATACCATGGTAGAAATTTAGATTACAGAAAATTTTAAATTCTCTTACAAGTTAAACTAAAACAACTTATTCTTATTATATTCTCATTTTTTTTCGCTAAAGTAGATTTATGAAAACTTTTGTCTTGATTTTTATACTCTTTATAAACTCTTTGGTAGCAAAAGAGATTTCACCTAAACTTTTGATGTATAAAGCTAAT
>JAMOMC010000119.1 GCA_027068765.1 Campylobacterales bacterium | reverse complement strand
TAAATCCCACCACTTTTAAAAACCTCTTGTGAAAAAGAGATACGAAAATATTTTGAAGAGCTAAATTTTCCTATCTGATCACTTTTTGAGTAGCTATAAGATGCAACTATTGGTTTTATCCAGTCATATCTTAGGTTGGTTGAACTCTTTTTATTGACTTTCTCTTCTATCTCTAAAATCTCTTGTTGCTCTTTTGTTAAAAATTCACGACCATCAGATGCAAGAAGTGAACTTGCTAAAAAAAGACTAAGAAAGCTTAGATATAGAAACTTCGACTCTTTTAAAACCTTCATCTAATTCCTCTTTATTTATCGTAATTGGTGGTAAAAATCTAAGTGTATTTCGCCCTGCTTTTAAAACTAAAACTCTATTTCTAAATGCTTCATCTATGATTTTAGTTAAACTCTCACTATCTTTGATTCGAAGTCCTCTCATAAAACCAAGACCAACCTCTTTTTTTACAATATCAGGATACTTTTTAGAAATTTCACTAAGACACTTTTCAAAATATATCATAGCCTCATCAAGTCCTCCACTATTCTTATACTCCTCCAATATATCAAGCACCTCTAAAGCAGCTGCACAAACAAGATAGTTCCCACCAAATGTACTACCGTGGTCACCTGGTTTAAATATATCTTTTAAAGAGCTCATCACACAACCAATTGGCACACCTCCGCCAAGCCCTTTAGCAATGGTTATAATATCTGGAGTTATCTCAAAAAGATTAGATGCCAAAAGCTCCCCTGTTCGATAAATTCCAGTTTGAACTTCATCAATAATAAGCAAAATATCTCTATCTTTTAAAAACTTCTCCAACTCTTGAACTTTTTGCTTCTCCATAGGTTCAACTCCACCCTCACCTTGAACAAGCTCTAACATAACGGCGATAGTATGCTCATCACAAAGTGTTTTTATATCATCAATATCTTTAGCATGAGCAAAGCCATCTGGATACGGACCAAAATAGTCATGCATGCTAACTTGCCCTGTTGCTTTTAGTGTTGAGATGGTTCGCCCGTGAAAAGAGTGTTCAAGTGTAATCACTTTATATCTTTTTGCCTTGCCCTCTACTTCTCCATATTTTCTAGCGATTTTTATAGCTCCCTCATTTGCTTCTGCTCCTGAGTTTGAGAAAAAGCATCTCATATCATAACCACTCAAAGAGATTAGTTTTTGAGCTAATTTTGCTTGAGGCTCAATTAGAAAGAGATTAGAGACATGGATGATTTTAGAAGCTTGTTCACTTATGGCTTTTACAACTCTAGGGTGTGAATGCCCAACACTAACAACACCTATTCCAGCCATAAAGTCAATATACTCTTTATCATTTGTATCTGTGATAACTGCACCTTTAGCACTTTTGAAATTTACATAATTTCTACCATAACTATGAAGTACAAAATCTCTATCCATCTTCTCAAACATAATTCAACCTTAACGATAATAATTTGTAGACAATTTTAGCTTTAAATCTATTAAGGTTGGTTATAATTATTTAAAGGAGTGTTTTATGGGTAGTGTCGCATTAAATAAAATTATCGGTTTTCTTCTTCTGCTTGGAACTATTGGTGCTGTAGCTTGGCAGACACTTTT
>JAMOMC010000118.1 GCA_027068765.1 Campylobacterales bacterium | reverse complement strand
TCACTTAATAATTTAAGGATAACTTGTTCGATTCTACGCCTTGTTAAATGTTTTTTTGTGAGTGATATGGACTTTGTATTGAATTGTTGAGATATTTTTGATTTTTAGTGAGCTTGATATGGTGTTGAGTCTGTTTTTTTTATAAAGATTTGATTTGATTTTGTCTGTTTTATTGATGATTTTAGTGTTTTTTTTGTTTTTTTGCAGTAGTGTGGTGGATGGCTTTTGTGGTAAAATTATTTTACTTTTAGCTCTTGTTGACTCTTTTTTATGAACTGTCATTGAATTTTATCTCCTTTTTTAAAGCTAATATCTTTTCTGTCATGATTCCTTGCACTACTTTTTGATTACCATCTACTACAACTATCGTTTCACTTTTAGTGCTTTGACATTTTTTACATTTGGGTTTGGTTGGTTTATCTGGGTTTTCTTGATTATTGTTCTTTTCTATGGTAATTATCTTTTTATTTTTGATTTTTGATAATCTTTGTACTGCACCATAATATCTGATTCTATGGTATCTTTTTGGTGGGATGTGATAGAGAAATCTTTTTATAAACTCATCTGCTTTTAGTTTCATTATTTTTAGTTTATGGTTATCTTTGTAGTCTTTGTATCTGAATCTTATTATGTTATCTTCTATTGATATGATTCTGTTGTTTGATATTGCACTCCTGTGGGTATAACGGCTCATGTACTCTACTATCTTTTGACTGCTTTGAAATTGTGATTTAGAGTAAACTACCCATTTTCTTTTTACAACATTATCTATAAAGCTTTCAAAGTATCCACTATCATCAAATCTCTCATCGAGTTGTAGTTTGTGGTTATAATATGCTTTTTTAATCCCTTCAATAAGTTTTCCTCGAAATACTTTACTCATAGCTTTTACAGGAAACAAAAACTTTGAGTTATATTTTGGTTCGACTATACTCTCACCGGTGATGCCTGCTCCTGCAACTATAAAGTGGATATGCGGATGATAGACAAGTGTCTGTCCCCAAGTATGTAAAATACCAAAAAATGCTAAATCTATTTTAGGTTTGGAACTTTCATCATAAGCTAGATTAGCCATGTTCCAATATTTACTATCTTTGCCAAACAGTTTTAAAGTATCTGATGCACATTTAAACAACAGATCATAAAAGACTCTTTGATTGTATATCGCTATATCAAACAGTTGGTTTGGAACTGTAAAGACTGTATGATAGTAAGGAGCATCTATCGTAGTTTTTAATCTCTTCTCAATCCACTCAAATCTCTTTTGCCCCTGACACTTAGGACAGTTTCTATTTCGACATGAGTTGTATGAAAACTCTACATGGTTACAATCACAACACTCCCTTGCATTGTAGCCTAAAGTGGAAGTGCGGCATGTAGATATATCCGTTATAGCTTTTTTTTGGACAGGTGTTAGTTTATGGTTTTTGATATATTCATCTGTGTATAGATTGAAAATATCTTGTATCTCGTAGTTTGGTTTATTGTCTGGTTTTTTAGAAATACTACACATGTTGTAGTTTTAACATTTTTATGCCATAATTGGTTTAAATATTTCAAATTGAAATAAAATTTGATGTATTTTCCTGCATTAAGCTTCATTTAAC
>JAMOMC010000117.1 GCA_027068765.1 Campylobacterales bacterium | reverse complement strand
GTTTATATGTTTTACTTAAAAGATTTATTACCAAAAATCAAAGATATTATCTCAAAAGAGTTAGGAGATAAAAAAGTATACGATAAAGATGTTGCATCCGCACTTAATATAAATCGACCTACATTTACAACCATGAAAAATCGAGGAAAAATTCCCTACGAAGAGATATTAAACTTCTGTGCAAGAAGAAAAATATCCATAAACTGGCTATTTTATGACCAAATTACCAAAAGCTTAGAAAGTGAAACAGAAAAATTTTCTAACATTCGTTATTTTAGTGATGTTTTTGCTAGTGCTGGAGGAGGTGCATTAAATGACGATGAAAAATTTGAACATTTAACACTAGATGAACATTTAGTTAAGAGAGTTGGAGGTGAAAAAGAGGTGAAAAATATCGATTCTTTAAATGTTGTAGGAGACTCAATGGAGCCTACATTTAGAGACGGAGATATTGTTTTTATAAATCGTACACACAAAGAGATACAAAAAGGTGGTATTTTTGTTATCTCTACTTTGGCTGGATTGTTTGTAAAAAGATTACATCTAAAGCTTGATGGTACATTAGAGATGATTTCTGATAATCCTTGTTATACAACTGAAGTTGTAGATCTTTCAAATGTTAGTGTTGTTGGGAAAGTTGTTGGAAGTGTAAATAAATTTTAAAGATGAGAGGTTGTTTAATATATCAGACATATTAAAGGTCAACTTTACACACTAAACAAATTTAATTTTTCTTTGTTATTTGTATGCCTATATCCCATCTGCTTATACCCTTTCATTCTCTTATTGAAACTAGACTTTAACATGGGTACATTTTCATCTACAAAATCAACGGCTAAACACCTTTGCCCTTCTCTTCCAATACGACCCAAATATTGCACAACTCTTCCAGAAAATGAAATGGGCATAGTAAAAATAATAGCATCAAGATGAGGAAGGTCTATACCCTCGCCCATATAGCTACTAGTAGATAAAATAATATCTGCTTTTATACTCTCTTTTAAAGATATTTTTTGACTCTTTTGACTCAATCCTCCATGCACTAAAGTAGAATCAATTCTCTTTCCCTGAAGCAACCCATAAAGCATATTTAAATGTTCAATTCTCTCACTAAGTATCAATATCTTTTTATCTCGCATCTTTTCTATCTCTGAAATGATAAGAGCATTTCTTTCAAAATCTTCGACTATTTCATTTAAAATCGATGCAAAATTATCTTCATATGTTTCAAAATTTGTCTTTATGACTTTAAGCTCATGAACTTTCTCTTTTTGATATTTCACTTCGTAAGCTACATCTCCGCACTGCATAAACATGATAGGATGCATGCCATCTTTACGAATAGGAGTGGCACTAAGTCCAACAACATATCTACCTTTAAATCTTTTGAGCGGTATTTCAAATGATACTGCTGGTATATGATGTGCTTCGTCAACAATTATCTGTGAATAATCTTCTATAAGTTCAGGTCTATTTTTAAGTGATTGCAATGTTGCGATATCTATATGTGATGTTAATTTCTTTTTTCCTTTACCTAACTTTCCAATATTTTCTATATCCATATCAAAATACTCACTTAGTTTCTCAGCCCATTGGTCTAACAGAGTT
>JAMOMC010000116.1 GCA_027068765.1 Campylobacterales bacterium | reverse complement strand
ATTTTTGCAAAAATCTACTTCTTCTTCTAAAGTCATTTTTAGATAACCCTTCTTAACTTATATAGAAATATTATAGCTAAAAAGTAGTTATAAACCCCTTGTTTTAGGGCTCTGTTGAATGTTTATATATATAAACATTTTATGGATTTGATTGGTGTGCTGAATGGTTACTTAAATATAGGAATTTGAAACAAAAGCTATATTGGGGAAATCATTTCTGGGCAAAAGATTATTGTGCTGATACAGTTGGGCTTGATAGTGAGATGATACGGAAGTATGTAAAGCATCAAGATAGAAAAGAGAAGAGGGCTGAAGAGCAAAGTTTGTTCTAAAAGATAAGAAAGGTTGCAATTTATCCCTTCCCCTTCAAGGGGTTTTCAATACTTGCCTCTCTGGGGTAGGATTTTTATTCAGTAATACAATCTTATTTTAGTTCAAATGACAATCTTGCTTGTCCTGCAACACAGTTTTTTAAATCTATTATAATTGACGGAGAGATAAAATTTATTAAAGATTATGATGAAAAAGTTTTAGCACTTCAAAAACTTATGGAAAAACTTCAATCAGAGGGAAAATATAAATCTTTAAGCAATAAAGAGTATGAAAAATCTATCAATGCTACAGAAATTTTTACATTGAATGTAGCAAAAATGCGAGCAAAATTTAAATTTGGACAACATTTAGATCAAAAGAGGTTTGATATGATCATCAAACATTTAGAAGATAGAGGTCAAGAAGTCGATAAGGCTACAATTCAACTTATGAAAAGTTTAAAAGGCTAATCGTTATCAAATTTAACATACTTTTGATAGCATGCACACTTATCATTAATTATATAGGGGAAAAATATGAAAGATAATTTAAAAATTGGGAAGTATGAATTTGCAAGTAGGTTGATTGTAGGGAGTGGAAAGTATCCAGATTTTCAAACAACCAGAGATGCAACACTCATAAGTGGTTCAAACTTAATCACAGTAGCAGTTAGAAGGGTAAATATAACTAATCCAAATGAAGAGAATTTGATGGATTATTTCAAAGATACAGATGTACAAATTCTTCCAAACTCAGCAGGATGTACTACAGCCCAAGAGGCGATAACACTATTTAGAATGGTAAAAGAGGCAACAGGGATTGACATCATAAAGATGGAGGTTATCGGAGATACTGCGAAGACACTTTATCCTGATGTTGTAGATACATTAAAAGCTACAGAAGTTTTAGCTAAAGAGGGCTTTACAATCATGGCATATACAAATGATGATCCAATCATGGCAAAGAGATTAGAATCAGCAGGAGCTGCCGCCATAATGCCTCTTGCTGCACCTATAGGAAGTGGTCTAGGAGTGCAAAACAGATACAATGTACTTTTTGTTAAAGAGGCAGTTAAAGTGCCAGTGATAGTAGATGCAGGCATAGGTTGTGCTAGTGATTCATCTATCGCTATGGAGATAGGAGTTGATGGAATTTTAACAAACACAGCAATTGCACAATCAAAAAATCCTGTACTTATGGCTGAAGCTATGAAACTTGCAGTTAGAGCTGGAAGAATGAGCTATTTAGCAGGAAGAATTCCTAAAAAACCTTTTGCAACAGCTTCTTCACCAAGCGAAGGTTTAATAGAATTTGGACAATAATCTTAATTTTTTTAAAATAGTGTAAAAAACTATTGACAAATCAGGTCTATTTGGCTAAAATCTCTCACTCAAAACATAGTTTACTAAGTTTTGTTTGTCGGAGTGTAGCGCAGCCTGGTTAGCGCACCTGGTTTGGGACCAGGGGGTCGAAGGTTCGAATCCTTTCACTCCGACCATTTTTTATAAAACATTGACTATTGTGGTGGGATTAGCTCAGTTGGTTAGAGCACTGGTTTGTGGTGCCGGGGGTCGCGGGTTCGAATCCCGTATCTCACCCCATTGTAAGCTTTAGAAACCTAAGATGTTGGTTATTTATAAAATTGTGCGCTCGTGGCTCAATTGGATAGAGCAACAGACTTCGGATCTGTAGGTTATAGGTTCGACTCCTATCGAGCGTGCCACTTTTATTATTGTTATCTTTGTGCGCTCGTAGCTCAGCTGGATAGAGCATCGCCCTTCTAAGGCGAGGGTCTCAGGTTCGAATCCTGACGGGCGTACCACTTTTTTATGCGGACGTGGTGAAATTGGTATACACGCCAGACTTAGGATCTGGTGCCGTAAGGCGTGGAGGTTCAAGTCCTCTCGTCCGCACCATCT
>JAMOMC010000115.1 GCA_027068765.1 Campylobacterales bacterium | reverse complement strand
TCTCAGGTTCGAATCCTGACGGGCGTACCACTTTTTTATGCGGACGTGGTGAAATTGGTATACACGCCAGACTTAGGATCTGGTGCCGTAAGGCGTGGAGGTTCAAGTCCTCTCGTCCGCACCATCTGTAAAGCCTTCAAAAACACTCTTTTTTAGTCTTTTATTTAAAAATTTATTTCTTTTCAAAATGCTACTTATTGTTACAACTTTTAAGCTATTTAAAAAGCTGACTATGTGTTCCTATTCTTTGAAGATATAAAATATCATCTTTCACGGTGTAGATAATCAACATATCACCACCAAGATGAAATTCTCTAAAGTTTTTATACTCTCCCATCAAAGAGTGGTCAAGTGCTTCATTTGGTAGAACTTCATTAGAGAGTATCAAAGAGAGGTATTTTATCTTTTTTGTATACTGCTCATCTGTGAGTTTTACTTTTAGTTCATCTTTGCGATAAAACTTATGTCTTTTTAAAAGTATTATTTCTTTAAATCTTCAAGTGTGATATCTTCATAGTTTTTATTATTCTTAACATCTTTCATCGCTTGAAGTGTTTCATCATTTGGAATTTTTAAATCAAAAGGTAACCCTTTGTTAAAAACAGATTGAGCCAAAAACATATTTACTGCATCACTTAGAGTTAAGCCATATTGTTTATAAATATCTTTAGCTTGTGCTTTTAGATTTGTATCTAAATATACATTTGTTCTTGTTTTTTCTGCGACCATAACTAAGTCCTTTTCTTATATTATAACACAAAGTATGTGTTTTTTCAAGATGTTACTTTTATATACACCTTTTAGCATTGTTGTAAAATCTTGACGTTATTATCTTAATAAGTTGTTTGAGGCATTTCCAGAATTAAAGAAAAGATATTGGGGAGGACATTTTTGTGTTACAGTAGGGGCAGTAACAAAAGAGATGATAGAGAAATATATTGAACATCATTTTGAACCAAAAATTAATGATAGTTTTCAAGTGGATTAATGGCACGGGTTGTTCTAGTTACTGCATAAGCATGAGTTTCATGAAGTGAATAAATTTTATTTTTAGAGTTTTTCTTTTGTAATAATATTCTCATAAAGAGATAAAATTCCTCTACATATTTTTTATGAAGTTCCATATTGTGTTCAAACTTTCTATCAATATCTCATAATATTGTTTTTGCAATGTATTTTAATGTTTTTTTTGGTACGAAATTCTACTATTTATATGGTTCTAAAGGGCTTTTTCAACTTCATTATAGTTTAAATTAGTAACCACTTTTTGCAAGTGGCTCGGCTCTATGCAGTTTATTTTATAGGCTCAAATAAAGATTTAACTTATGCTCCCCAAACTTCAATTTATAACTTTTCTTATCTTCATTTAAAACTACCAATTTCACCGTATTTCTATCAATAAAACTAATATCTAAACTTAATGGGTATTGCAAATCCCCCAAAATATCACTTTTAGAAGTTGGTTCAAAATAAAATATATAACTCTTGTTTATTTCTACTTCAAAATTACGATTTTTTTCATTAACAACATAAAGAGGATATTTAAACTTTTTAGTATGAAAATACCACTCTTTGCTCTTTTTTTCTCCATCAACTATATACTCAACAACAGTTCTATATCTAGCATCCCACTCTAATCTTTTTAATGGAAATAGAGCAAACTCAAATCTTTTAAACTTTGAATTTGGATCGATTATGTGATTGTAAAATTTTGTTTCTTTTATCTCTTTGTTGTTTGTGTCAAAAAGTTTAAAACTTAAAACTTTGACTTTTTTAAAATAGTACTCATTAAAACTGATACTAAGAGGAAAACCACTCACTTCATACTCAGGAAGAGGGTCTGGTATCTCATCAAAAAAAGCTGGTGGGACATCCGTTTGTCCATCGTATGGGTAGATAGCTATCTTTTTGTTGTGAAGTCTATTTGAGTCAAGGGCATTTTTAAAATCAGACTCTTTTATCTTGATACTTTTATCTTTGCAAACATTATAGACATAACTCCCAACACCATCATATATCTCATCTTGACACAGCTCATTTAACTCATAAATTCCCATATTGTAAACATAAGCATTTTTCTGGCGGTTTTTTGCATCTTGTAAAACACCTATGCCTATCTCATCCACTTGAAAATCCAAAAAACCAAAACGGTGATAGATAGCCGACATCAATCCATCGATAGACTCTTTAAAGTTAGGGCTGTTGCTTGAGACATTTTCTATAATCATATGTGTTTTATAGCCTGCAAAAAAAGCTCTTCCAGCTGGAGCAATTCCAGTAAATTCTGGTTTTCCTTCAATTTGAAAATGACCAATTTTATCATTTTTTATGAGATATTTTGCATGATTTTGGGCTGATTGTTCTAGCTTTTCATTTGTATAAAAAGGAACCATTCCTGAGTTTTTTCGTAGACTATTTAGATACTCTAGTGCTGCTTCTTTTTCATCATAGATATTTAATAAAGGAGCCTCTTTTGTTGTAACAGTTGAGATTGCTTGAGGATTTTGCTGATAAATATTATATCCAAGATAGACAATAACTAGCAGAACAACTAAACGAATAATATTTTTCAAACTTTACTCTTTTTCATCATAATGAAGTTTTAAACCATCTTCAGTCATCACAAATCCACTTATAAAAATTTTCCCTTCATGAACTTTTTTGTGGTGTGCTTTGCACAGGGGGATGAGGTTGTGTTTGTGATTTTTGTGAAAATGGTCTATATTCCCATCATTATCTGACATGGATTGTGCTTTTATGTGGTGAATATCTTCTACATTTTCGTTGCATAAGGCACATTTTGAGAGGAAAATGCTTTTGTTGTATTTGCTTCTTTTTTGTTTTTTCAAAAGCTCTACTTTGCTATATTCGCCACTCATTTTTTTTCTAAGATTGTATGCTTCATCTATAAATGACTTATCCAGATGAAGTGATTTTGCAAACTCTAATCCATAAAGAGAACTTCCACTCCCTTTTTCTAGTTTTCTATTGTATTCTAAACGATCATTTGGTTCATCATACTGCACTCCAAGATGTAAAAAGAGTATGTTTTGAAGTTCAGTTAACTCTTTTAAACTTACCAATTGATGTAGATGTGTAGCAAAGATAAAAAATGATTGCATTTTATGAAGTTTCAATATAGCACTAGCCACAATCGCTAATGCCGACTCTGTTTCAGTACCATGACATATCTCATCACCAAGTACAAGAGAGTATTTTGTTGTTCTATTGAAAATATTTTTAAGCTCCAGCATCTCTATGGCAAAAGTTGAAAGACCTTTATAGAGATTGTCTCCTGAAACAATTCTTGTAAAGAGTTTATCAAACATTGTAAATTTTAAACAAGATGCAGGTACAAAAAAACCAGCTTGAGCTAAAATAACACAAATTCCCACACTCTTCATCAGTGAAGATTTACCACTAGAGTTTATTCCATACAGAAGCATTCCTCTAACTTCATCCTCCTTGCCATATCCCAAGTATACATCATTTGGTATGTAGATACCGTTTTCTTCTCTTGATTCTATGATAGGGTGCCTTAGACTAGTTACTTTAAAAAATGGTTTATCATTTTTTTCTTGAAGGTTTGGTCTTGTGTACCTATAAAGTGCAGCACATTTGGCATTTGATATAGCAACATCTAGTGCTCCTATATGTTTTATTATCTGTTCAAGAGTTAAGGAGTATAGCTCTTCTATATTTTCTAAACTCTCATCATATCTCTTTTTTACAAGTGCAACCATTTTTACTTGATTTGAGATGTAGATAGATGAAATTTCATCAAAAAGTGGGGATGATATTTTGACTGAGTTTTTAAGTTTTTTGATTGAAAAATCTTTAAAAAAATGGTGTTTGTTTTCAATTGTAATAAAACTTTTTTCAAGCTTCCCTTCAATAAGCGAGAAACGATTTTTAGTCATAGCGATAAAATACCCCTCACTATCAAGATACTCTACCGTTGCAAAAGAAGAGTCTTTACTATCAAACATGGAGTTGATATGATTGCAGATAGTTTCAATTTTATAGATTTCTAAACGCTGTTTTTTCTCCAGTGTATCGATGGCAGGATAGATACCTGTTTTAAAAAAATTCTCTCTAATTTGATTTTTAGAGACTTTTGCACACATATCTAAATCAAAAGTATTTAAAAGTGTATGGATAAAATCTTCACTTGCATCTATTAAGTTTTGTTCACAAGAAACCTTTGCATCTTGCTCTAATTTTAGTATGGCAAAAATTGATTCAAGTGAGTTAAAAAGATAACTAAGTTCGTATGGATGCAGTTTTTTAAGTTTGATTTTACGGCTAATTCTCTCTAAATCATAAATCTGTTTTAAAAAAATCTCAAGCTGTTTATAATAAGGTGTTAATTTTTCACTCAAATCAAACCGCTCATTTAAAATATTTAAATCACAAATAGGATTTAGAAGTCTCTCCTTTAACACTCTTTTCCCAATTGCTGTTGAAGTTTTGTCTATAAGGTTTAAAAGTGTTCTATCTCCTTGTTTTCTTGAAATTATGCCAAGTTGTTCAAGTGCATTATTTCCAAGATACAAAAAATGATTTCCACTCAAAAACTTAGGTCTATCCATCTTTTCTATGAGAGTAGGGTCATGTTCTATGATAAAATCACAAACAATTGCCAAAGCTTCACTAGCATAAGGGTATCTCTCAATATCTAAATACTCAATAGGAGAGAGAAAGGATTTTATGCCATAGATGCTTTTAAAAAGTTCATTTTGATAAGTAACTTTAAGGCGACACTTGTTAAAGCTATAGTGATGATTGCCATCGATTTCTAGATAGTTAAGAACCCACTCTTTGTCAATCTCTAAATTTGCAAATGTCAAAACAATTTCTGAAGTGTGATAAGATTGCAAAAGAGTAAAAACTTCATCCAAAGCAAAAGTTTTATCTTCACTTGTGCCGTGGATTTCGTGTATCATAGTTTTTCCAGTACTAACATCAATAGCAGAGTAGCCAACAGAATAAATCTCAGAGTTTTTATCAATTAAGAGTGCGGATATATTGTTCTCATGTGCTTCTTGAAGATATTCAAAGTTTGTTCCAGGGCTTATGATACTTGCTATGTATCTGCTTACATTGGGTGGTTCACCTTTTTGTTTTACCAAGACTATCGTATATTTTTTAGTCCCAATAATACGGTTTAAATGTCTCTCAATCGAAACAGAAGGCACACCTGCTAAAAGAGGATTTTGTGTTGAGTTTTCGAGGATGGATTTGTTTTTTCGTGTTAGTTGGATGTTTAAAAGCTCCGACATCTCTTTTGCTTTTCCAATTTTCTGTTTTTCATTGTTGACTTCATAAAACTCAAAAAAACTTCCAATTTCCATCATTACAACAGTATCTTTTCCGTAGCGTTTCTCATAATATCTTTGTAAATCAAAATAAGTTTCAGTAAGAAGTTTTTTATTATTGTTTAAAAGTGCTTTAGTCTCTTTGTCATGTAGGCTTATGAAAAGTTCCTCTCTTGCTAAGTGATTAAGTGTATCAATATTTTATCACACCGTAGCTTTAGCTATCAATCATTACTTATGAATATTTTATGAAAAAACAGCTATATTTACACCTAAAGAGAGGTTTTTTAGATGGATGATAAAACAAAATTTGAACTTTCAGTTAAAAATATGCTGAGTATTATCGGAGAAGACCCTACTCGTGAGGGGTTGGTTAAAACCCCTGAGCGAGTTTATAAAGCTTATGA
>JAMOMC010000114.1 GCA_027068765.1 Campylobacterales bacterium | reverse complement strand
ATCTCTCTACTATCGTGGCTTACTAAAATAGTTGTTGTTTTAAACTCATGATGAAGAGTTAAAATCTCATCTTGTAATTTTGCTCTCATTGATGAGTCTAATGCTGAAAGTGGCTCATCTAGGAGCAACAACTTAGGTCTTTTCATAAGTGCTCGACATAAACTAACACGCTGTTTTTGTCCTCCGCTCAAGCTATTTGGAGCTCTATCTTTGAGCTTTGTTAACTCTGTTATGCTCAAAAGATGAGATGCAAGAGGATAATCTTTTTTTACAAACAGTAAATTCTCTTCTACACTCATGTTTGGGAAAAGTGCATAATCTTGAAAGACAAAACCTATCTCTCTTTTTTGTGGTATTAGAGAAAAATTATCATCTTGCCAAAGTTCATCTCCTATTTTTATAGTGCCGTTTGAACTCTCTAGACCTGCTAAAATTCTTAAAAGTGTTGTTTTACCGCTACCACTTTTGCCTAAAAGTGCTAAAAATTCACCCTCTTTTATCGAAAGGTTTATATCTAACTCCATATCTCCACAACTTCCGTGAAGTTTTTTGTTGACATCTATATAAATCAAGGGTTAAATCCACCAATACTCTTACTATGTTTATGATTAAAGATATAGACACCAAGAAGTACCAAAAAGCTAATTATAATCATAATAGCAGAGTAGATATGAGCAGAGGTATAGTCCATAATCTCAACCATCTCATAAATAGCAACAGATGCAACTTTTGTCTCATTAGGGATACTCCCACCAACCATCAAAACCACACCAAACTCCCCAACAGTATGTGCAAAAGTGATGATAAGAGCCGTCAAGATAGATGGTTTTATATTTGGTAAAGCTACTTTTAAAACTGTCTGCATCTTACTTTTGCCACTTATATAAGATGCTTCAAGCATGTTTTTGTTGATAGATTCAAATCCACTTTGCAAAGGTTGTACCATAAAAGGCAGAGAGTAAAAACAGCTAGCAATCACCAAACCTGTAAAACTAAAAACAAGTTTCAAATCAAATGTATCTTCAAAAAATCTACCAATTGGAGAGTTATGAGAGAGTGCCACAAGCAGATAAAACCCCAAAACAGAAGGTGGCAAAACGATAGGAAGAGCTGTAAGAGCCTCTAAAAATGGCTTAATTTTTGATTTGGTTTGAGATAGATACCAAGCAAGAGGAAGAGAGAAAAAAAAGAGTATCAATGTCGTTAAAGCTGCTAACTTAAAAGAGAGTAAAAAAGGAGCAAACTCCATCGTTTTCAGTATCTCTAACATTAAAACTCACTATTTTTTGGTACCAAATACCCAAAATCTCTAAATATCTTCTTCGCCTTTTGGCTCAAAATAAAATCATAAAATTTATAAACATCACTATCTGCTTCACCATTTTTCAATACAACTATACCTTGATTGATGGGGGTATAAAGCTTTGCATCCACATCAACCCAATTTATCCCTTTTTTAAAATGTGACATTTTAGAACTATAAAGCGAAGACTTAGCGATAAACCCAATATCCGCAGCTATTATCACAAAAGAGAGTGTTCCAGAGATAGATTCAGAAAATACAAGCTTATCTTTTACACTCTCATAAACACCAGCATTTTGCATAGCCTGAACGGCTGCTTTTCCATAAGGTGCAATTTTTGGATTTGC
>JAMOMC010000113.1 GCA_027068765.1 Campylobacterales bacterium | reverse complement strand
AAGTTTATTATCAAGCTGTCAATAATTTAAATTCTAAAGGAGAAAAACTGTTACAGAAGGTATCATGATTTGGTGGAATTAAAAAATCTGATTTACTGGTCTTGAAAAAAGGGTGCATTATAAATTTAGGGATAAGTATAAAAGGAAGTAACGAGTTTTTAAAAAGAGCAAGTGGGTTTTTAAGTGCAAGAAATAATTTTTCTCAAAAAAATTTTCTTGAATGTTTTTTCATTCTAGATGAAATAAAAAAACGAGAGGCAGAAGAATTAGCAGAAGTAAAAAAGGTGCAATATAATAGTAGAAATATTTACATTGTTAAATATCAAGAAAAAATAGTGGACTTATACATGAATAAGAAATATGGATATTTAAAAATATCAAAGCAAATAAAGCTCGACCATAATATCTTAATTCCAAAATCTACGATTGAAAGGTTTATTAAAACTAACAACTTAGATGAGGAGAGAAAAAATGGCAAATCTTAGAGGAGGAACACATGAAAAGCAGGCGATAGATGGATACCACCGTATATATGCAATTGGCGAAAAAAGGCATGGTCGAGATGATTATAAAACACATAGCTACGAACTTTCTAAGAAACGAAATATGTACCTTACTGACATTGTAAATTTCTCAAAAAAAGAAGGTTACACAGAGAAGTTAAATCTCATTATGAGTGATACAATTAAGATAGATAAATTCATTAACGAAAGACTAAAAAGTATGAAAAAAACCTCTACTAAAGAGGACTATATTAGAGGGTTCTCAGCTCTGATAAAAGGTCTTGAGAAATCTAATGTTACCATCAAAATAAATCAAAATTTTTTTAATAGAAAAGTTAAAGATCTAAAAAATGGAGATAAAGATACGGTACAATTAGATCGTGCTATTTCAAATTTCGATATGAAAAAAGATGAATTATATATCAAAAATTTTACTACTGGTGTTCTAGCAGAGATACAAGTCGAACTTGGTCTGAGGGTAACAGAAGCTTACAATCTTATAAAAAATGCAGCTACATGTATCATAGACAGTAGTGTCAAAAATATACGTGGCAAAGGAAATCATTATTATCAACAAAAACCAATAAGTCATGAATTGGCAGCTAAAATAAATAAAATTGAGAACTTACAACATCAAAACACTTACAGAGCACACCTCAAAAAAGTATTTGGCAATGAAACTAAAACCCACGATTTAAGATACACTTATGCTAAAAATCTATTTCATAAAAAAATAGCGGAAGGCATACTTTACAAACAAGCGCTTAAAGAGGTTTCTATGGAGATTAATCATTATCGGCCAACGATGACTATGTATTATCTAAAAAGAGCGTAGAATAGGATTGCAAACATAGTATTATATGTTTGCAATTATTTTTAACAAACCTTGTGACTTTCTAACCATTTATCTATTTCATGCCTATCATACCGAATAAACCTTCCAACCTTTGAAAAAGGTATTTTCTTATTCATTCTCAATGTCGCTTGAGTACCTTCTTTAATTCCAAACTCTTTTTCAAGCTCAAAAGGAGAGAGCCATCTTTTTTTATATATATCTTGCATATCTTTTTCCTGCATATTTTTTATGCATTTGCAAACATCAGAAACATATCAACGATTAAGTTGATTTTATAATTATATCCATTAACAGACATTTTTAATTTATCTCAAACAAGAGATTTTACCAATCACCAAAATTGGCTTTTAATATACAGTTTCACATACACAAAATATGAAATATCTAAAATTGTATTCAAATACAATTTCTTCTTTTATAAACTTTATAGCTTTATACAAAGTTTTTACATTCTAAATAGCTTTAAAGAGCGCTATTTATCTTCAATTTTTCTAATATTAATTCAAATACATCCAAATCATATCACAAGAATCAATTTTCAACAACCATTTAAAAAACTTTTTATTGTTAGTTAGAAAAAAATAAGTGTTACCCTAGGTGTTACCCATGTTAAATTGTTGTGTTTGTAGTTTTAAGGGAAAGTGTTTTGAAGTGCCAAATTTGTGGACTTTAAAAGTGGTGACAAGAGTGAGACTTGAACTCACGACCTCCGGCTTATGAGACCAGCGCTCTAAACCAGCTGAGCTACCTTGCCACAAATTTGAAAGTGGATTTTAGCTTTTTAATCCTTATCGTTTCTTGAAATACTAAAAATTTATTAAAAAAACTGTATACTCCCCGTTGCTTCATAGGTTTTGAGGCATATATTTATAAAATAAATTTAATATATTTAAAAACAATTTAAGGAGAGAACTATGGGCTTTATACCATTAGGGAAACGAGTTTTAGTAAAAAGAGTTGAAGAAGAGGCAAAAACTGCTTCAGGGATTATCATTCCTGATAATGCAAAAGAGAAGCCATCAAATGGAAAGATTATATCCATTAGTGAAAAAGTGAAAGAGAAAGGTTTGATTAAAGAGGGTGATACAGTTGTCTTTGGTAAGTACTCTGGGACGGAGATTGCTATTGGTGGGGTTGATCATCTAGTTATGGATACAAACGATATACTTGGAATTTTAAAATAATTATAAAGGGGAAAAAATGGCAAAAGAGATTCAATTTTCAGATAGTGCTAGAAATGCACTTTACGAAGGTGTAAGAAAGTTAAGTGATGCGGTCAAAGTTACAATGGGACCAAGAGGAAGAAATGTACTTATTCAAAAGAGCTTTGGAGCTCCAAGCATCACAAAAGATGGTGTTTCAGTAGCAAGAGAGATTGAGCTAGAAGATACACTAGAAAACATGGGAGCTCAGCTTGTAAAAGAGGTTGCTTCAAACACTGCTGATGAAGCTGGTGATGGTACAACTACAGCTACAGTTTTAGCTCACTCAATTTTTAAAGAGGGACTTAGAAATATCACAGCAGGTGCAAATCCAATCGAAGTAAAAAGAGGTATGGACAAAGCATCTGAAGCAATTATAAAAGAGCTTAAAAAATTAGCAAAAGATGTAAAAGGTAAAAAAGAGATTGCACAAGTTGCTTCTATATCTGCAAACTCTGATACTAAAATCGGAGATCTTATAGCAGATGCTATGGATAAAGTTGGAAAAGATGGTGTTATCACAGTTGAAGAAGCAAAAGGTATCGAAGATGAGTTAGATGTTGTTGAAGGTATGCAGTTTGATAGAGGTTACCTCTCTCCTTATTTTGCTACTGATACTGAAAAGATGGAAGCGGTTTTAGAAAACCCTTATGTTCTTCTGTTTGATAAAAAAGTTTCTAACTTAAAAGATCTTCTTCCAGTATTGGAGAAAGCTCAAAAAGGTGGTCGTCCACTTCTTATCATCGCTGAAGATATAGAGGGTGAAGCATTAGCAACACTTGTTGTAAATAAACTTAGAGGCATTTTAAACATAGCTGCTGTAAAAGCTCCTGGTTTTGGAGATAGAAGAAAAGCTATGCTTGAAGATATAGCTATCTTAACAGGTGGTGCAGTTATCAGTGAAGAGCTTGGCAGAACATTAGAGAGTGTAACTGATGAAGATTTAGGAACAGCATCTAGTATAGTAATCGATAAAGATAACACAACTATCGTAAATGGAGCTGGAGATAAAAAGTTGATAGCGGCTAGAGTAGCTCAACTAAAAACTCAAATCAGCGACACATCAAGTGATTATGATAAAGAAAAACTCCAAGAGAGATTAGCAAAACTAAGTGGTGGAGTTGCGGTTATCAAAGTTGGTGCTGCTACTGAGACTGAGATGAAAGAGAAAAAAGATAGAGTAGATGATGCTTTATCTGCTACAAAAGCTGCTGTTGAAGAGGGTGTTGTTATCGGTGGTGGTGCTGCATTTTTACTTGCAAGTTCAAAGGTTTCACTATCTCTTGAAGGAGATCAAGCAATTGGTGCAGATATCGTTAAAAGAGCATTAACAGCTCCTCTAAAACAGATAGCTTTAAATGCAGGATTTGATCCAGGTGTTATAGCTAACAATGTAGAGATACACAAAGATGACAACTATGGATTTGATGCAGCTAGTGGTGAATATGTAGATATGTTCAAAGCTGGAATTATAGATCCTGTAAAAGTTGCTAGAGTAGCTTTACAAAATGCTATCTCAGTATCAAGTCTACTTCTTACTACAGAAGCAACTGTAAGTGATGTAAAGATTGATACACCTCCTTCAATGCCTCCAATGCCTGATATGGGTGGCATGGGCGGAATGCCAGGGATGATGTAAAAACTTCATAAAGCCTTTTTTGGCTTTATGATATATAAATTATCTCAGGAGAAAACATGACTGACAAAAACAAAACACTCTTACAAAAATCTATAAAAATAATACTAAAAGGACTATTATGGCTTCTGCCTATGGTTGCTGTTATTATGATAATAATATGGATTTATGACAAGATACACTCAGTTGTAAATTCAGTTTTTGGATTTATTGGTTTTGATCCTCAAAAATATGAATTTTTATGGTTTTTAGCAGTTATTTTAATATTTTTATCACTTCTTTATGTTATTGGTAACTTTGTTGAGACTAGGTTAGCTAGCATCTTTGAAAGACTCTTTTGTAAGATTCCAGGATACTCAACTATCAAAGATATTTTTAGTATATTTAGCTCTTCAAAAGATGGTAAAACAAAAGTTTTAGTAGTTGCTATTAGAGGATTTGCAAGTGAGGGATACAACATAGGACTTATGTATTCACAAAAAGAGAGTATCATCAAAGACCACTATACTGTAACACTTTCACAAACACCTATACCAAATGGTGGTTATCTTTTTGAAGTTCATAAAGATAATATTTTTGTTATTGAAGAGGCTACTTTTGATGACAACTTGCAGTATCTACTCTCTATGGGTGTAAAAAGTATGAGTGATATTTTAAAAACCAAACCAAAAAGTTTAGATGAAATTACCCCACTTAAAAAATGGCTAGAGAGTTAAACCCATAACTCTTTGGCTAAGCTGATAGATAGCCATGCCATAATTTGTGCTATTGTTATACTTTGTTAAGATTTGAAAGTTCTTTGCACCAAGCCAAATCTCATCTTCTGAAACACCTCTAAGTTGAAGAAGAGATGCTTGGGTTTGTGGGAATTTTTTTATTGGAGTTATATTTTGTTTTTTTAAAAATTCTATTGTATATATCTGATTGTATCCTGTTTTAAATCCTCTATATCTTTTCCCAACATATCTAGCTTTTACTGCAACTGTTTTACCATTTTCCCAACCATTTTGATGTAAAAAATTAGCTATTGTTCCTATACAGTCATCCATATCCCACATATCTTTTTTGCCATCATTATCAAAATCAACTCCATATCTGTTATGCACACTTGGAAGTTGTTGCACACATCCCATCGCTCCTGCAAATGAACCTTTTAAACTATTTGGTTTTATCTTCTTTTTTGAAGCCAATATAAAAAGCTCTCTTAACTCATTTTTAAAAAACTTCTGTTTTCTATTTTTAAAAAATGCTAAAGAGGAGAGAGAGTTTAGAACACTAAACTTACCAGTATTACTCCCAAAATGGCTCTCAATACCGATAAAAGTAGCGATATACTCTTTTGGAACTTGGTATAAATCTTCAGCTTTTTTCAGAACTTCAAGGTGTTTACTTATAAACTTATGTGTCTGTTTTACTCTTTTTGAAGTTATGATTTTACTCTCATATCTTTTCCAAGATGCATCTGTTTTGTATCTATTAAAAGGGATATTGTAAATCTCTAAAACTTTTGGTAAAAACTTAGTATCTTCAAATACTTTCAAAAGCTCATCTTTATCCAAATTTTCACTAAGTGACAACTCCTTTACAAACTCCCCAACCTCTTTTAATTTGACAAAATTAACCTCTTTTGCATCTAAAGAGATGGTGATAAAAATCAATAATATAAAAGCTTTCATAACTCGCATTATAATACATAATAGTAAACTTATGCTAAAATTTTAAAAACAAGGAGAATTTATGACTTACCCACCATTTTACGACCAAGTAGAAACCATAACGCTTTACGACCCATTAGCAGAAATTTTAGGTAGCTTTGAAAAAGGTGAGATAACATTTTCATATCTACAAGTTGTACAAATTGCAGGACATAGTTGTCCAACTGTAGGAGGTGCATATCTGATGACTTTAAAAGCCCTTCAAACACTCTATCCTGATACACTACCAGTTAGAGGAGAGATAAAAGTATCTTTTAAAGAATCTTTAGAAGATGGTGTAGCAGGAGTTATCTCAAATGTTATCTCAAACATTACAGGGGCAACTGACAAAAGTGGATTTAAAGGATTAGGAGGTAAGTTTGCAAGACACTCTTTGATGGACTTTGAAGCTCAAATTAGTGCAAATGCAAGATTTACAAGAACAGATACAGATGAGAGTGTAGATGTTTTTTACAACCCTCAAAGTGTACCTGCCAATCCTAACATGCAACCACTTCTACAAAAAACAATGCAAAAAACTGCAACAGATGAAGAGAGAAAACTCTTTGGTTCATACTGGCAAGAAAGAGTAAAAGAGATACTTACAAATTATGATAACTATCCAAGATTAATAGAAGTAAAAAGAGTTTAATCTATATCATCAACTATAAGTGTCTGATACCTTAATCTCTCAAGCTCTCTTTTTAAGTAAGCTTGCTCCTCTTTTAAAGCTGTATATTTGTGGTACATTTTATTTATATCTTTAGAATTATAGTAGATTTGATTGCCAATATAAACTTTTGGTAAAAGAACAAGAAGTGCTAAAAAAATAGATATAAATGTTAAAAAAAGAGTTTTAACAGAGATATCTTTTGAACGATTTATCTCATCAGCAAAATCATCTAAAAGAGAATCTCTAGCACTTATACTATTTGACTCTAAATATTCTAAGTTTTGAGCTTCTGCTTCTTGGGTTTTCATAAATCTCTTTTTTTGTTGGTATAATTGGCTTTTTAGTCACAACCATTCCAAATGAATGATTATTTCCACATGCACATCTTAACACACCTTTTGGACAGATGCAATCTTTTGACCAATCTTTAAAAGTAGTTTTTACAACTCTATCTTCTAATGAATGAAAAGAGATTATAGCTATAGTTGACTTATGAATATTTAATTTTCTTATAGAATCTAACAATCTTTTTAATTCTCCAAGTTCATCATTGACTTCAATTCGTATAGCTTGAAAAACTAAAGTTGCAGGATGTAGCTTTTTACTGTATAGATGTTTGGACAAAAACTCTGCTAAACTAAAAGAGCTTTCAAACGGTCTTTCCTCTACAATCAAGCTAGCAACCCTCCTCCACTCTCTAACCTCTCCATACTCTTTTAAAATATACTCTAAATTCTCTTTTTTATACTCATTTACAACCTCTTTAGCACTTAAGCTCTGATTTTGATCCATTCGCATATCTAATGAAGAAGATGAGAATCCAAAACCTCTCTCCTCTTTATCAAGTTGCAAAGATGAGACACCAATATCTGCCAAAACACCCCTAATTTCACCTAAATTTTCTATCTCACATATGACATCTGAAAAACGACCTTTATAAAATGAAACTCTATCTTCATACTTTTCAAATCTCTTTTTTGAAAACTCTATAGCTTCAATATCTTGATCAATACATATCATCTTGATATTTGGTTTTGCTTCTAAAATAAGCTCACTATGACCACCATATCCAACTGTACAATCTATAATAACCCCATCATCAATTGTGCTAAAAGCATCTACAATCTCTTGGGGCAAAACACTAACATGAGGTATATCCAAATCAATCCTTTTAACTAAAAAATGTAATAATATCAAAATTAAATACCTAAAAGGCAAAAAGTGTTAGAAAAGCATCTTGTAAATGAGTTAAAAAATGTCTCTTTATCTATGTTTAGAAAAGATTTTATAGGAATTTTTCACGGCTCATTATCTGCAAAAGTTGAAGATAATGTTTTTGTCATTAACAAGTCAAACTCGATTTTTGATGGTTTAGATGACAATGATTTTGTTGAACTTTATACAAAAAAAGATTATCGCTGGAATCAAGCTAGCTTGGATTCAGATATACATCTTCACATCTACAACAACATAAGTGAAGCAAAATATATCTGCTACACAATGCCACCTTTTACAACAGCTTACTCTCTTATGAATAACAAAATCACTCCTAAAGACTATTTTGGAAGTACGATAATTGGAGAAAAAGAGGTTTATAATCTAGGGGATTTTGAAACTTGGTACAATAGAGCATATATTGAGATTTTTACCCATATGAAAAAAACAGATACAAACATAATGATTATAAAAGGGTATGGAGTTTATGCTTATAGTAGAGATTTAAACGACCTTGTAAAAAAAATTGCAATACTGGAAAATAGTGTAAAACTGCTTCATTTTTCTAAAAATGATGAAAACAGAAGAAACTTTTCTCTCTCTTGAAACTTAATATATACTGAAATAACTTGCAAGCATTTAAACTTAAATCAAGATTTAGGTAAAAATTTCTTCAGTTTAAACTTATTAGAATATAATTGTCATAAACATACTCAGAAGGCTTAAGATGATTTCATGGATGCAAACACATAGAAAATACCTAATACCAACTATTTGGATAAGTACAATTGCATTTGTTGGTGCTGGCTTTGTAGGTTGGGGAGCTTATAGCTTCGGCTCTAACAAGGTAGGTGAAGTTGCAAAAGTTGGAGAGAGAGTCATATCAGGTAAAGAGTTACAGTACTCATACAACAATGTCTACAGCTACTATAACCAAATTTTAGATGGAAAATTAACCCAAGAAAAAGCTGATGAGTTAAAACTTCAAGATATTGCCCTAAACCAACTCATAAGAGAGTCTCTTTTATTAAACTATGCAGATGAGTTAGGCATTACAGCACTAAATTCAGAAGTAGCCTCTAAAATACACTCCATAGATAACTTTAAAGAAAACGGAGTATTTAGTAAAGATGTATACTTTAAAACTCTAAAAGCTGTAAACAAAAAAGTAAGAGAGTTTGAAGATAGTGTTAAAAAAGAGATTATTATAGATAAATTAACAAAAGCATTAAATTTACCTCCAACAAAGTTAGAGATTGAGACTTTAACATCCGCTATCTATCTACAAGATAAACTAAGTGTAAAGATAGTCAAGATAGATGAAAATGATATAAAAATCAGCGATGAAGAGTTAAAAGAGTTTTGGAATTCTAACAAAACAAACTTTATGAGCGATAAAAGCTACACAGTTGAAATTGTCAAAGTAGCGACTGATGGTATAGATGTAGATGAAAATGCTAGTAGAGAATTTTACAAAGAGAGTAAGCATCTATTTAAAAATAGTGAAGATAAGATAGTTAGCTATGAAGACGCAAAAGATAAAGTTAAAGCCAAATTGCAATTAAAAATTGCAAAAAAAGAGGCTCTTAAAAAATATCTTGCATTTAAAAATGGAAAAATAGATGCAGATGAAACTTTAACTTTAACAGATAGTAGTAGCGATATTCCACTTGATAAAATTCAAACTGCAAAAGTTGGAGATTTTATAAAATCAATTGAGCTAAAAGATGCTTATATAGCAGCTAAACTAGTATCTATAAATATGCCTGAGCCACTTAAGTTTGAAAATGCAAAAGAAGATGCAAAGCTTGAGTTGTTTAAAAACAGATATTCAAAACTTCTTGAAACAAAAACTATTCAAGAAGCAAACTTATCAAAAGAGCTGAAAGATATAGGCTTCATTTCAATGGAAGATAGCCAAAAACTTGATATGTTGTCACAAGAGGAAGCTAATTTGTTTTTAGAGAGGCTATTTTCAACCTCTGGTGAAAAAGGGTACTATATCTTTGATGATAAATCAATTGTCTATCAGATAACTGAGCAGAGATTATTTTCACAAGATATTACACAAGAAGATAAACAAGAGCTAGAAGAAACAGTTAAATCTGTTAAAAACCAAGCTATACAGATGGCACTCATAGAGCGATTAGAGTCCAAATACAAAATTGAAAATTACATGAAAAAGGATTAAGATTTGAGTACTATTATCTTGGGTGTAGACATCGGATCGACAAAAATTTGTGCTATTATCGCACAAAAAGATAATGCAGGCATTAAGATACTAGGTGCTGGAATTGCAAAATCACAAGGTGTCAAAAAAGGCATTATTACAAATATCGAACTTGCATCTCGCTCTATAAAACATGCAATTAACGATGCAAAAAGAGTTGCTGGTACTCACTTTGATAAAGTAATCGTCTCAATGTCAGGAGCTTATACTAAAAGTGTTGATAGTTATGGAGTTGTTAATGTTCCAAATAGTGACATCGGTATAACTGAGATAAGCAGGGTCATGCAGATGGCTGACCACAATGCAAATATACCAAATGAGTATGAGAAACTTCATGTACTTCCATACAATTTCAAAGTAGATGATCAAGCTCATATAGATGATCCTCTTGGCATGAATGGTGCAAGGCTTGAAGTACAAGTTCATATCATTACAGTTTTAAAATCAAGCCTAAACAATCTAAAAAAAGCAGTTAAATCTGCATCTTTAGAGATAGATAACATTGTATTAAACTCATATGCTTCAAGTATAGCTGTTTTAAATGAAGATGAAAAAGAGCTTGGGGTCGCGGTTATTGACTTAGGTGGTGCAACTTCTAATATAGCTATTCATCTTGGTAACTCTATAAGATACAATGACTTCTTGGGAGTAGGAAGCAACAATATCACAAATGACCTCTCAATGGCTCTTCACACACCAATAAATGCAGCTCAAAGGGTAAAAATCGATTATGGCTCACTAAAGCTTAATAGCAATGACATAATCGACCTCCCTGCAATTGGAGATGAAGGAAACTCTCATGAGGTCTCTTTGGAGATTGTTACAAATGTGATTTATGCAAGAGTGGAAGAGACTCTACTCATCATCTCACAATCGATAAAAGATAGTGGCTTCAAAGATCAACTTGGAGGAGGTATAGTTTTAACAGGTGGAATGACAAGATTGGAAGGTTTGAGAGATTTGACAACAGCAATTTTTAATAACATGCCAGTTAGAATTGCTAGACCAAATGAGTATGGAGTTGAAGGAATGTTTGATACTCTAAAAGGTCCTGAATACTCTACATCTTTAGGTCTAATCTTTTACGGTGCAGGAAGATTTACCCCTTATGAGATGGATTCAAATAAGAAGCTTAGATATAAAGATGAAGTGATTGAGCCTAGTTCTAATAACTTAACTATGCCAGATGAAGCAGAAACAAGTGATGATGGTTTTACTATCGATACAAATGTAACTAACAAAAAAGGTGATCCAAATATCGATATTTTCTTAGAAAAAGACCCTAGTATCAAAGATGGTTTCAAAAAGTTTTGGAACAGAATAACACAACTATTTTAACAAAAAGAGGAGAAGAAATGGACAACAATTTAAAAATGGGTGCAAAAATAAAAGTTATCGGTGTTGGTGGTGGCGGTGGAAACATGGTAAACCATATGATAAGTGAAGGCATAAGTGATATAGAGCTAATTGTAGCAAACACAGATGCACAAGCTTTAGGTAACTCAAATGCAACTAAAAAAATCCAACTAGGCGAGAGAGAGACAAAAGGACTTGGTGCTGGAATGAAGCCAGAGATTGGAAAAAATTCTGCACTAGAGAGCTTTAATGATATTAAAGATGCACTTGAGGGTTCCGATATGGTCTTTATCGCCTCTGGTTTTGGTGGAGGTACTGGAACTGGTGCTGCACCTATTGTAGCGCAAGCTGCAAAAGAGATTGGAGCTTTAACTATCTCGGTAGTTACAAAACCTTTTGGCTTTGAGGGAAGAAAAAGAGCTAGACTTGCTGATATCGGTATTGAAGAGCTTAGAAAAGAGAGTGACTCAATAGTAGTTATTCCAAATGATAAACTACTATCTATTGTTGATAAAGATTTAGGTGTAAAAGATAGCTTCAAACTTGTTGACAATATACTAAGTAGAGCTGTAAGTGGCATGAGCTCTGTTGTTCTTTCAAGTGGAGACAATGATATAAATGTAGATTTTGCTGATATTCAAACTATTATGAGTCATAAAGGTATGGCTATACTTGGTGTTGGAGAGTCAGATGGAGACGAGAGTGCGGTTGAAGCTATTAAAAATGCTATTGAGTCACCACTTCTTGATAACTTATCTATAAATGGTGCAATGGGTGTACTTGTACATTTTAATATACATCCAAACTTCCCACTAACTCAGATACAAAATGCAATGGATATAATCTACGATAGTGCAGATGAAGAAGCAGATGTAATTTTTGGAACAACAACAAATGAGTCTATAGAAGAAGATCAAGTAAAAATTACTATTGTTGCAACTGGCTTTGCGCGAGAGGATGAAAAAGCTATCACACCTCCTGCTAATAATCTTGGAGCTACAAACCAAAATGAGGTTGTCCAAAGACCAAAAATGGAAATGCCATCTATCAGTAGAGCTAAAAAAGTTAGTGGTGGTGGATACATCTTGGAAGGTGATGATTTAGATTATCCTACATTTTTACGAAGACAGATGGATTAATAAAAACTCCTCTTTAAGCTAGATAAGAGTCCACTTATCTAGCTCTTGTTAAAACTATTTAACTACTAGCTACTAACTCAACCTTGTCTCTAGCACTTTGTACCATATTTAACCACTTAAAAGCCTCTTTTATATCTTTTTTTACTTCACCTTTTCCCTCTTTATAGATTATCGCTAAAGAGTATTGAGAGAGTATATCACCCTTTTTTGCTGCTTTTTTATATAGTTGTGTTGCTCTTTTTATATCTACTTTAACTTTTAAACCATTCTCATACATAAAACCAAGTAGATACTGTGCTTCAACATCATCAGAATTTGCTGCTTTAGATAACCAAAAAAAAGCTTTTTGGTGGTCTACTTCTGTACCTATTCCATCTAAGTGCATCTGACCCAAAAACATCTGTGCATCTATATTTCCAGCCTTTGCTGCTGTAAAAAATGTTTCATACGCCTTTACTTCTTTTCCCTCACCAAGTAGCTCTAAACCTTTAGAAAAACTCCCTGCATAAAGAAGCGTTCCACATACTAAAATTGAAGATAATATTTTTTTCATAAACTTGTACCCTTTTATTTTTAAGATACAAATATAATCGGCACTTTGGTAATAAAAAATAGACTTATATGCCATTTAAAGATAAAAAGTAAATAATTTGTGTAAATTTAACTCACTTTAGTCAATATATCTTTTCAAAAGCCCTTCATAGCTATCAATCCGCCTATCTCTAAAAAATGGCCATATTCTTCTAATCTCTTCACTCTTTTTTAAATCAATATTTACAACCATTTCCTCTTCACTCACAGAAGCACGAAAGATAAAAGCACCTTGGCTATCTACAACAAAAGAGTTACCCCAAAAAGAGATACCATCAATAACTTTTGCATCATCTAACTCTTTTCCAACACGATTTACTGAAATCACAGGTATACCATTTGCTATGGCATGAGATCTTTGTATCGTTATCCAAGCATCTAATTGTCTCTTTTTTTCCTCCTCACTATCTTCATCAAACCAACCAATAGCAGTAGGATAAATTAACACATCTGCCCCTTTTAAACTCATAACTCTAGCAGCTTCAGGAAACCACTGATCCCAGCATATTAACACCCCAAGTTTCCCAACACTTGTCTCTATTGGCTCATATCCTAAATCTCCTGGAGTAAAATAAAACTTTTCATAAAATCCAGGATCATCAGGTATATGCATCTTTCTATATTTTCCAGCAATAGCTCCATCTTTTTCAAAAACAACTACCGTATTATGATACAAGCCTGCTGCTCTTTTTTCAAAAAGTGATGTTACAAGGACTATTTTTTCCTCTTTTGCAACTTTAGACCAAAAAACAAGATCACTCTCATAATCATCAGCTAAATCAAAACTATCAACATTCTCATTGATACAAAAATATCTATCTTGATGAAGCTCTTGTAAAACAATAAGATCTGCTTTATCTTTTTTCAATTTTTTAATAGATTTTAAACTAGCCTCTATTGTCAATTCTTTTGTACCGTAAAATCTCTGCTGAACTAAACCAACTCTCATATAGTAGTAGCCTTTAGTGCATCTACAACTTTAAATGCCTGTATATGTTCAAAAACATCATGACAGCGGATAATATTTGCTCCCTCTTCATATGCTTTTAGATGCAAAGCAAGAGTTCCAGCTAGCCTTTGGTCTGGTTTTGAAGGAGTTATCTTGTCTATCAAAGATTTTCTACTTGCACCAACTAAGATAGGGAGTGAAAATTTTTTAAAATGGGAGAGATGCTTAATTAACTTCAAATTATGCTCCAAAGTTTTTCCAAACCCAATCCCAACATCTAACACAATATCATTTACTCCAAAACTTTCAGCTTTTTGAACTCTTAATTTAAAAAACTCCTCAATATCTAAAATCACATCTTCATAACTAGGATTTTCTTGCATAGTTTTAGGAGTTCCTAACATATGCATTATGACAACTTTTGCAGAGTATTTTGAAGCTATCTTTGCCACATCATCATCTGCAAGCCCTGTGATATCATTTACAATTTTAAAACCTCTATCAAGTGCATACTCCAAAACTAAAGGAGTATAACTATCTAAAGAAAATAGAACTTTATCATAAAGCTTTTTTGAATATATCTCATCAATAATAGGCTTTATGCGATTAAGCTCCTGCTCTTTTGATATTTTTTCACTAAAAGGAGCAGAAGATAAAGCACCTATATCAACTATATCAACACCATCTTCTATCATAGATTCTATCTTTAACTTAGCATCTTCACATACAAATCTACTACCTTTATAAAAACTATCTTCATTTATATTTAACACTCCCATGATTTGCCTGTCAAAGTGTTTAGTTTTTATATGACTTTTTAACTCCAATGCAAACTCTTTTAATCCAAAAGGTTGACATAGCTCTTTTTTACTAAGAATTTTTAGATGTTTATCACTTGCAATTAAAAGTCCATTTACACTTTTTTCTTTATAGAGTATAGTATCTTTAGGAACTGCAAAATCTGCCCCAATTGAGAGTGCATCTTGTTTTAGTATATTTGCAGCTGGAGTTTTTATATCTTTTAAGTAGAAGAGATTAACTCTCATCTTATCTTTTAATATAACATTTCCCTCTTTGGTAGAGCCGATGAGTTTTAAAATCAAATCTCTATCACTATTTGAGTCAAGTTTGATAATCTTCATCACTTTTTTCGCCCCCTTGCCTGATATATCATAAGTAGCAGATATGATAAGATATTTTGTGGGCGTGAGTTTAATTGGGAGAGCTCCATACTCTTATCAAACATATCAAGTTCACTTGCACTCAATTTTATATCTGTTTTACTAAGTTCTTTTAAAAGTGTAGAGATTATCTCTTTTAACTCATCTTTTGATATGTTTTTACTCTTTTTTAAAAAGGTAAAAATATCATTAAGATTTAAGCTTTCCAAACTCATCCCTAAATCGTACGGCTCTTTATCACATTTTAGATGTTTGACACTCATGCGAGATCTAATTGTTGGCAAAAGAGAGGTTTTTGATTTTGCTATAATTATAAAGATGATATTTCTTGGTGGCTCTTCAAGAAGTTTTAAAAGTGAATTTTGTGCATAAATATTAAAATTTTTCGCACAAATAATGAGATATTTACTTCTCTCTTCAGCTATATAAGCTTCACAAATTACCTCTTTTGCATTTTCAACTTTAAACTCATCTACAAAAAATGTTTTTATAAGTTTTGAATCAATTCCTCCTATCACATCATCTTTAGCAAACTCTAAATCATCAGCTGTAACAATACAAGAACTTATCATAATGCTCCTTGAACATCTACCTCTGAAAATAAAATAGCATCTATACTCTTATCAAAAAGAGTTATAAGTTGGATTAGTTTGATATCTAAATTTTCGTCACTTCCATCTAGAAAAAAACTATTTTGAACCTTCTCATCAAGAAGCCAAGAGAAGCTATCGTTTTTTCTCTTTGCAATCTTTGCTCTTTTATCACTACCCTCACCTATATAAAAAAAAGTATAACCTGCTGGAAACGATAAAGAGAGCATATCTTCTAAAATACTCATCTGCTCTTCATCTTTTAAATTATCAATATAGGGGAAAACTGTACCAAGTGAAACGATGGGAAGAAGTGGTCTATCTCCATCATATTTATTTAATTTACCCAAGATATAACGAGAAAACCACTCTCTTTTTTTATCAGTAACAAGGAGAAAAGTTTGTGCATTTATAAGTCTATCTATAGAAGATGCAACCAGTGGAACCCAATCAAACCTCCTCTCCTCCATCCAACTCATAGAGCTACCCTCTTCTCTGATTTTTTCCAGTGTCCAAGAGGAGAAATCTTTCAAAACTACAGCTCATCTCTTTGGTGTAAATTATAAGCCTCATGAAGAGACCTAACTGCTAACTCACCATACTTCTCATCAACAATCATAGAGATTTTAATCTCACTAGTACTTATCATTTCGATATTTATATTATTATCTGCCAAAGTTGTAAAAGCTCGACTTGCAACTCCGCTATGACTTCTCATACCAACTCCAACAATTGAAACTTTTACAACATTACTATCAAACTCCAAATCAGCCGCTGCATTTAACTCTTGCATAATTTTTTTTGCAATCCCTAGCTCATTTTCAGGCACTGTAAAACCAAGATTTGCCGTACCATCTTGACCAACATTTTGAATAATCATATCTACATTGATATTTTTCTCTGCCAATGTTGAAAATACATTTGCAGCAATTCCTGGCTCATCTTTTACATCTCTTAATGTTACTCTTGCTTGATTTTTATCTAGTGCTATACCGCTAACAATCGGCTCTTCCATGATGTTCTCTTCCTTTGTGATTAATGTGCCTTCATTTTCATTAAAACTACTTCTCGTTACTAAATTTACATTTAATTTTTTTGCCATTTCAACTGATCTATTTTGAAGCACTTTTGCACCAAGACTAGCAAACTCCAACATCTCATCATAAGAAATTTTATCTATCTTTTTAGCTCGTCTTTCCACTCTAGGGTCAGTTGTATAAACTCCATCAACATCTGTATAAATCTCACACAAATCAGCACCCATAGCCCCAGCGATTGCAACCGCACTAAGATCACTTCCGCCTCTTCCTAATGTACTTACATCACCAAAAGAGTTTACTCCTTGAAAACCAGCAACAACAACAATCTTTCCCTCTTTTAAACTCTTTTTCAAATTTGCAGTATCGATATTTGAGATTCTGGCATTTGCATGTATGTCATCTGTATAAATTCCAGCTTTTCTGCCACTCATAGATATGCTATCATGCCCTCTTGCTTCAAGAGCCAAAGCCAAAAGAGCACTTGTCACTCTCTCACCTGAGCTTAAAAGCATGTCCATCTCTTTGGCTGAGGGTGTTTTAGAAAAATGTTCAGCATACTCTATGAGTTTATTTGTCTCTCCACTCATAGCAGAGACTACAACGATGATATCATTTCCATTTTTTTTAGCCCTACAAACTCTATCAGCAACCTCTGAGATTCTATCTAAATCGCCAACACTAGTGCCACCAAACTTCTGCACAATTAACATAAATTCTCCAAGTTTTTAAGAAATATATCCATTTTTATTAAAATGCTCCAATACTTTTTTATATATAGGCTTCTTCATATGTGCAATAAATTCAAAAATCTCACCATATGAAACATACTTATACTCCATAAATTCAGGATCTTTTGTATTTAAATCTATAACCGCTTCGCTCTTTAACTTTACCAAAAAATATCTCTGTTTTTGTCCATCAAATGGGTACATCTTTGTTGATGCTGTATTTGGAAAATCATAACTCATCCATTTAGGATACTCAGCCACAATCTCAACATCATTTGTCCCTATCTCTTCTTTTAACTCACGAAAAAGAGCCTCTCTAACTGTCTCACCATCATCAATTCCACCCTGAGGAAATTGCCATACACTACTTTTTTTATCACTTCTATTTGCGATAAAAATTTCACAACAATCAGGATACTTAGAAGATAAGACAACAGCCGCAACATTTGGTCTGTATGTTTTTTGTTTTGCCATCTCTCCTCCTATAATAATTTGATATAATATCCAAAAAAATATACAAAAAGGCTAAATTATACTCCTTTACCTACATATTCCCTTTTGTGATAGCTTATGTCATTACTGTGCTTTTAACTCATATGTAGATAAGTTTGAGTTAAAAGAGCTTTACATGAGAGCTATTTTAAAACAATTAAACTATGAATTAAAAAGATTTAAAGCCAAAAAAAACTCTATAAAAACTCTATTTATCGGAGGAGGTACACCCTCAACAATAGAGCCAAGTTTGTATAAAAGTTTCTTTGAAACTATAAAACCATTTATGAGCCAAGATGCAGAAATTACTATTGAAGCAAACCCAAATAGTGCCTCAAAAATCTGGCTAGCAGGCATAAGAGAGCTTGGTGTAAATCGTATCAGTTTTGGCATCCAGAGTTTTGATGATGAAAAGTTAAAATTTCTAGGAAGAAACCACACATCAAAACTGGCTAAAGAGGCTATAAAAAATGCAAATCTTGTAGGATTTAAAAACATCTCACTTGATCTTATTTATGGTACATCAAAAGATAATAAAAAGCTTTTGATGAATGATTTGGAGTTAGCTTTTTCTCTCCCTATAAATCACCTAAGTGCTTACTCTTTGACACTTGAGGAGAACACACCATTTTTTTCTACCAAAAATGTACAAAATGATGATGAAAATTTAGCATATTTTTTTACAGATGAGATTATAAAAAGAGGTTTCCCTCAATATGAGATATCTAATTTTGGGAAAAAAAAATCAGAACATAACTTAGGATATTGGAAAGGAGAAGATTATATCGGTATTGGAAGTGGAGGGGTTGGGTTTTTAAAAGATTGTAGATTTTATACACAAACAGATATTAGCTCTTATATAAAAGAGCCTACAAAAATTACTAAAGAGAGATTAGATGCAAAGTCTATAAAGAGTGAAAAAGTTCTACTTGGATGCAGAAGTGAGGTTGGTTTTTCTAAAGATATCTTAACTGAAAAAGAGCTTGAAAATGCCATGCATCTAGTAGATGCAAAAAAGCTTTTTTTAAAAAATGGTTATCTTTTTAACACAGAGTATTTTTTAAGTGACGAAATTGCTCTTTATATTTTATAATTTTTGATACAATTATTTAAAATTTGTGAAGGTGTTTAATGTTTGGAATGAGTCTTGGGGAAATTTTTGTTATTGCAATCATCGCTATACTATTTTTAGGTCCTGAAAAATTACCAGATGCAATGGTTAAAATTGCTAAATTTTTCCAAAGCTTTAAAAAGAGTATCAATGAAGCAAAAGATACAATTGAGCATGAGATGCATCTAGAAGATATAAAAAAAGAGGCACTAAAGTATAAAGAAGATCTGCAAAAATCAGTTGATAACGTTAAAAACGATATAAATATAGTTGATGATTTAAATGAAAATATTGAAGATATTAAAGAGTCTGTAAAACTTGATAAGCCAAAGAAAAAAGCTAAAGCTAAAAAGGACTCCAAAGATGTTTGAGGAGATTAAACCACATATTGCAGAACTTAGAAAGAGACTAGCTATCTCTATAGGAACTATTATAGTTTTATTTTTTGTTATGTTTGCATTTTGGGAGCCTCTTTTAGATTGGATGACTGCTCCACTTGTAGAAGTATTACCTGAAGATAGCAAGATAGTATTTACAAAAGTACCAGAAGCATTTTTTACAGCACTGAAAGTTGCATTTTTTGCAGGGTTTGTAGCATCACTTCCTGTAATATTTTGGCAACTTTGGGGATTTATCTCTCCTGGTCTTTATGAAAATGAGAAAAAGATGGTTGTCCCATTTGTGAGTGGTGCAACTATAATGTTTTTAATCGGTTGTGCATTTTGCTACTATATAGTTATCCCTTTTGGGTATGAGTTTCTTATAAATTTTGGCTCACAACTTTTTACTGCACTTCCTAGTATAGGGGATTATGTTAGTTTTTTTACAAAACTTTTGCTTGGATTTGGTTTAGCATTTGAGCTTCCTGTTATAACATTTTTCTTAGCATCTATTGGTCTTGTTACTGATAAGACATTGAAAGATTTTTTTAGATATGCCCTTATTTTGATATTTTTAATAGCAGCACTTTTGACACCACCTGATCTTTTAACACAATTTTTAATGGCAGGACCTATGATAGTTTTATATGGTGCATCTATACTAATAGCTAAAAAAGTAAATCCACATGTCGAACAAGAGTAACTTAGATCCTCTTTTAGTAGACTCGTATGACTACTTTTTGCCTCAAAATCTGATAGCTTCAACTCCAGCTAACCCAAAAGATAGTGCAAAACTTTTAGTCTACAATCGCCAAAATGATACGATAGAGCATGTTATATTTAGAGATTTACTAGAGTATATTCCAAAAGATGCATCTATCGTTTTAAATGATACAAAAGTTATAAAAGCTAGAATTTTTGGAGTTAAAAAAAGTGAAGGAAAGATAGAACTACTTCTAAATACACCCCTTGAAAATGACTATTTTTTAGTCTATATCAAAGGCAAAGTAAAACTAAACACTCTACTATATTTTGAAGAAAATCTTTCAGCTATAGTTACAGCTATAAATTTTGATGGCACAAGAGTAGTAAAGTTTTATCAAAACCAAAAACAGCTTAACTTTGATAAGCTAAACATAGTCCTTGAAAAGATAGGACACACTCCCCTGCCCCCATATATAAAAAGAGAAGATAATCAAAACGACACAAAAGATTACCAAAGCCTTTTTGCAAAAAACATAGGAGCCGTGGCAGCACCTACTGCATCTCTTCATTTTACAAAAGAGCTTTTAGAAAAATTACAAAAAAATCATGAAAGCTCTTTTATAACTTTACATGTTGGAGCTGGAACTTTTAAACCAGTTAAAAATGAAAATATAAAAGATCATAAGATGCATAAAGAGTTTTACAATATACCAGAGATTACAAAAGAGATAATAGACTCCAAAAAACCTATATTGGCAGTTGGTACAACTGTAACTAGAACTATTGAATATTATCAAAGAGAGAAAAAAACAAGTGGTGAATCTGATCTATTTTTACATCCACAAAACAGACCAATCCGAGTCAACCATCTTTTAACAAATTTTCACCTACCAAAATCAACACTCCTTATGCTAG
>JAMOMC010000112.1 GCA_027068765.1 Campylobacterales bacterium | reverse complement strand
TATTATCAAAGAGAGAAAAAAACAAGTGGTGAATCTGATCTATTTTTACATCCACAAAACAGACCAATCCGAGTCAACCATCTTTTAACAAATTTTCACCTACCAAAATCAACACTCCTTATGCTAGTAGCTAGTTTTGTAGGTATAAATAAAAGTCTTAAACTTTATGAAGAGGCTATAGAAAACAAATATCGCTTCTACTCATATGGGGATGCGATGTTGATTATATAAGGAAAAAAATGAAAATATACGGCATAAAAAACTGCGATAGTGTAAAAAAAACTATAAAATATCTAAAAGATGCAAACTTAGAGTATGATTTTGTCGATTTTAAACTTGAAGCTGTTGATGAAAAAAAGATAACATCTTGGTTAAAACAGTGTAAATTAGAAAAACTTTTTAATGCAAGAAGCACAACCTACAGAACACTTAAATTAAAAGAGCAAAACTTAAGTGATACAGATAAAATAAGCTTGATGGCAAAAGAGAATTTATTGATAAAAAGACCTGTCATTGAGTTTGATGGAAAAGTTATGGTAGGTTTTGATAAAAAAGAGTTAGATAAAAATCTATAAATCTACTAAATGCTTACCTTTTCTTAAAGTAAAATACTCAAAAATCATGATAAAATAAAAACAAACTAGTAGGAGGTATTATGAAAAAAATTATACTAAATTCTATTTTGATAATTATACTTATATCTATCTTGGGATGTGCAGAAAAAACAGGTTGTGGAGCAACACCTTGTCATGAAAAAACGAAAAAACTTTTTAAAATTTAACTAGCAAAAAAATTATAAAACTTTATTGCTACATTTTGTAACATTAAAGTTTTATAAAAATCATTAAAATTCTCATTATACTCTTTGTTGAATTTTACTTTTGGTAAACTTTATTTATCTTAATAGGTACATTAGTTATATATAGATTACTTTTGTAGCTGTTATGAAAAATATACGAAAGGAGAAATCATGAGAAATATATTAATTAGTGCAGTTTTAGCTCTAGCTGTTATAGGATTTAGTGGTTGTGGTGCTAAGGCTGCTACTAAAGGTGCAAGTTGTACAAAACCTGTCCTTCCAAGTTGTGCTACACCTTGTAAAAAGACACCTGTTCCTTGCCCAACACCTTGCAAAAAGACACCTGTTCCTTGCCCACAATGCTAAAACTAGGTAGATTTTTGTAATTTCAAAGTAAGTTAACTCTTACTTTGAAATCTATACTTCTACTTTTCTCTCTATACAGCCTTAGTCTTATACATAAGTACAGGAACAAACAACAAAGATACAACAACAGCAGCTATAGTTCCAGATATCAAAGCAACTCCAAGTCCACCAAACACTGGATCAGTTGCCAAAAGTGCTGAACCTAGGATGATAGCGATTGCTGTTAAAAAAATAGGAGTAGCTCTTGTTGCCGTTGCGACTGCTATCGCTCTTCTTTTTTCCATGCCTTTATCTTTCATAAGAGATTTTGCAAAATCAATTAACAAAAGAGAGTTTCTTGAGCTTATTCCCATCAAAGCTATAAAACCAATTAGTGAAGTAGCTGTTAAAAAGAAAGTCTCACTTGTAAATAAATTAGCAATAAAGTGTCCTATTAAAACACCTATGATAGATAAAAAACTACCACCAAGTATGATGCCACTAATGGCAAAACTTTTATAATATATCACCAAAAGTAAAAATATAAGAACAAGAGCTGCGATAAAAGCACCTCCTAAATCTCTAAAAGTATCCAAAGAGACTTTCATCTCTCCATCCCAACTAAGAAGTATCTCTTCACCACTTTTTTTATCTACAAGAGTTAGATCAAACATTTTTGTAGTAATTCCAGGAACTTTTATAACTTCATAATCTTTACTAAAAACCTCTATCATCTTCTCTCTTGCATCTAAAAGTGGATATAGTTGACTTACCATATCTGTTTCAGCTAAAACATTTGCCATCTTTCTTAGATTTTTTGAGAAAATTGTTGGAGAGTTTTTTGCTTCCTTTACACTAACTAACTCATTAAACGGAACCATCATTCCTTTGTTATTCATAAGTCTCAAAGATGACAATTTTGCTTCAAGCATCTTTTTTGAAGAGCCTTTTAACTCTTTTGTCTCATCACTCAAAACTAAAAATATCGGCACTTGATCAGGAGAGTTTTGTGAGTTTTTAACAGCTATCTTCATACCTTCAAATGCTAAATAAAGTATATTGTTTAACTGAGAGATGGAGATGCCAGATTTACTAATCTTTTGTGCATCTGCAATTAATTCATATTTTGTATATATTTCATCTTGCATGATATCCACATCTACCAAGCCATCTGTCTGTTTTAAGATATTTGCAACTTTTAAAGAGATATCTCTTATAGATTTTTCACTATCTGCATAGACTTCAACAACAATAGATGCAAGAGTTGGAGGACCTGCTGGTTGCTCTATCATTTTTATATTTGTCTCCTCTTGAAGCTTACATCTACTTTGTATAATAGGACGAAGTCTTTTTACCATCAAAAATGAAGCTTCATCTCTTGTGTGTTTATCTGTTAGATTTACTACAATTTCTGCAACATTTTCACCTTGTTTTAGAGTTGAGCCTTTAACAAGTCCTGCATAATCCAAAGGTGAACCCTGCCCTAAAAAAACTTCTGCATTTATAACCTCATTTTCACCTCTTAAAATATCCAAAACACAATCTGTTGTAGCTTTCGTCTGCACAATTGAGCTTCCTGTTGGTGTATCTACATAAATAGAGTAAGTATTTGTACTTTTCCCAGGTAGCATTCTTGCTTTTACCATTTTAGTTGGTAGCATTAAAATTGAAAGAAGTAGAGCGATAATTGTCAAAACGATAACAAGCAGTCGTTTAAATCCATTTCCATTTATATTGTATATAAGATTTTCTAGCCACTTCATGATTTTTTATCCTCTTTTTGAAAATGGTGTTTATGATGATGTAATTTTGGTTTTTTAAGCATTTTATTTGCAAGATATGGAGTAAATATATAAGCCACAACCAAAGATGCAAAAAGAGCAACAGGAACATTATAAGGTATAGGTTTCATAAACTCACCCATCATACCACCAACAAAAGCCATCGGAACCATAGTCAAGATAATAGCCAAAGTTGCTACATTTGTTGGAGCTCCAATCTCATCTGTTGCTGTTATTATGATTTCAGATTTATCTCTATCTATCGCACTATGGTCATGCATGTGCCTATGTATATTTTCTATAACAATGATTGCAGCATCTACAAGCAGACCAAGACTTAGCAAAAATGCAAACAGTGTAATTCTATTTATCGATTGATCCGTCAAATATGCTATAAAAAGTGTAATTGCCAAAATCGCAGGAACAGTAAATGTAACTATCAAAGACTCTCTCCATCCAAGTGCCAAAACCAAAACAACAGCAATTATTAAAATAGTAATCACAAGATGATGGACAAGCTCATTTACAGCCTCATCTGCCCTGCTTCCGTAGTTTCTAGTCACAACATAACCTATACCAGCTTCACTCAAATCTTTCTTATAAAGGCTTAATTTCTCAACTACTAAAGATGCAACATTTACAGCATTTGTACCTTTTAATTTTGAGATAGAGAGAGTAATTTGCTCTTTTGTATTAGTAAAATTTTCTCCATCTTTATAGACAATCTCTGCCCCTTTATAGTTTTGAGTATCATATGTTTTTTCAACCGTTGCCACATCTTTTAGATAAATTGGAGAGTTCATATAAGATGCGACTATAACATTTCCAACATCTTCAACACTCTCTATCGCATTTTTAACACCAAAAACTATGATACTTCCATCACTAACTTTACTTTTAACATCAGGTACATTTGAAGCTAAAGATTTTAAACTCTCCATAATCTGCCCTAAAGAAAGATGATAACCTGAGAGTTTAAAGAGATCTACTTTTACATTGTACTGCTCTTTGTGTTCACCTTTTAAAGTTGTTTTAGAAACATTTTCTATCTCATTAAAATCTTGTTGTATATCTCTAACACTCTTAAACAGTTCAACATTTTTTAGAGTTGATGACTCTTTTAGATAAAAAGCAACAGTTACTATAGGTACATCTATATCTATATCAAAAGGTTTTATAAGAGGTTGCATCGCTCCTTTTGGTAAAAGTTCCATATTTTGCATCACTTTATCATAAAGTTTCAGATTTGAATCTTCTCTATTTTCACCTATCTTATACATCACATTGATAATTCCAACATTATCAGTAGCTACTCCATAGATATGCTCAACCCCTGAAATCTCTCGAAGTTTTCTCTCTAACGGTTTTACTATGATATTGTCTATCTCTTTTGGAGTAGCACCAGGAAGTACCACCATAACAGTACCACCACTAATCGCAATTTGAGGATCCTCCTCCCTTGGCATAATAACCAAAGAGAGATACCCAATAGCCAGCAAAAACAGAGCTAGTATAGGAGTTAAAGGATTATAGATAAATGCTTTTGCTAATTTACCAGCATAATCTGTAACTTTTATATTAGAGATATTTTTCTCTTGCATCAAATCCCCTTTTAGTTAAATGTAACTTTTGTATAAAATCCAGGATAAATCACTTTATCCGAAGCATCAAAACTAATTTTTACCTTAAACGAATGAGTCATAGGATTAGAGTTAGGAATAATAGATGCAATTTTTCCAACACCTTCAAAATCTGCTGATGGTATCAAAACTTTCACCTCTTTTCCAATTTTAATATGTTTTAAATTTTTCTCAGAGACCTCTATGACAATCTTAAGAGTTGACAAATCTGTAAGAACTAAAGCTGGCATTCCAGGCATTGCCATCTCTCCTTCATTTATATTTTTTTGAACAATAACTCCATCATTTGGCGCTCTAACTCTTAGATAATTATATTGATTTTCAACCTCTTTAAGTCTGGCTTTTGCTTGTGCCACCTGTTTTTTTGCAACTTTTATCATATCTCTTAAATTTTTCTCACCAAGCTCTAAATTTTCAAGTTGAAATTTTGAGACTACATCTTTTGCATAAAGTCTTCTATTTCTTTGCAGATTTAAAAGAAGATTTGTATGTTGAGATTGATACATCCCAAGAGATAAAATAGCTTGCTGTATCATAAGCTCAACTTGAGCTTTTGCACTATCAATCTCTTTTGAATCAATCTCATAAAGAAGCTCTCCTTTTGTAACTCTATCTCCCTCAGCAACATGGACTGCTTTTATAAAACCCATATATCTACTTGTTAACATTTTACTATTATCGGAGACTACCGTACCTGTTAACTCAAACTGTGCAGCATTTATATATCCTGCTATCATTACCAATAAAATTAAAATTCTCTTCATTATTCTCTCCTAATAGGCTAATTTAAATATTTGAGAAACTTTCTCATTTCTACTATTTTGAAGTTCAACTAATTTCAAAAGTTTCTCAATTTGTAAAGATTGTTTAATCACAACATCATTTATAGATGCCAATCCTTCTTTGTATCTCTCTTGATAAGATAGATAAATCTCATCCATAAGCTCTATCTCTTTTTTAATACTATCTATCTGTTTATCAAGATTTTTAATCTCCGTATTTATCTTGTCATAAAGTAAAGTTATACCTTTTGTAGCTAACTCTATTTGCTTTTTAACTTTTAATCTTTTTACTTTCTCTTGCTCAATCTTGGCACTATCTATACCACCATTTAAGATATTTAATTTTGCTTGAACGCCTATTGTATATCTGTCATGCTCTTTAAAATCATTTAAAAACTTATCATCACTACTCCCATACTCAGCAAATGCACCAATTTCAGGTTTAAAAGATGCTTTTGAAACTAAAAGCATTTTAGACTGTATCTCTAACCCTAACTTTGCCTTTTGAATATCTCTATTTTTTACTAAAATATCTTCAAGTGTTACATTATGTTCAACTACATTAAGAGGAAGCTTTTTTATCGATTTAACCTCTGCATTTAGTAAAAAACTTAAAAACTCATAAGCCAAATCCCTATTTGTTTGCGAACTAAATAACATTCTCTCGACATTTGATAGTTTTGCTTCAACCTCTAAAAGATCTGTTTTTCTAGCATATCCCTCATCTCTTAAAAGAGTTGTTGATTTTTTTAACTTCTCAATATTTTCCCTGATTTTAGTTAAATCACTCTCAAACTGATACAAAAGTGAAATATCATAATATGTTTTTCTAACCTCATACATCTTCAAAGCTTCAACTTTTTGACGATCTAATTCACCCATTTTAACCATCTTTTTAGAGATATCACGATAATAAGAGAGTTTTCCACCAGTATATAGAGGAAGAGCATATGTGAGTTTAAAGTCAAAATGATTTCTATCATCTGGAAAATTCAAATCTTTTGGAGTTGTATTTAAAAGCTCCCCACTCATTTTAGGATCAGCCATCATATTTGCAAAAGATGCAAAATCTCCACCACTAGCTCCAATAGCTCCGCCAACTCCACTTAAAAATTCAGAAAATCCAAAATCTCCAAAAGTAGCTTCTCTACTTTGAAGCTTAAAACCAAACACATTTCCAGCATCGTTTGATCGAAGTCCTAACATCTGTGCATCTAATTTACCAAAGCTATAACCTAAAGCAATTTTCTCTCCCAAAGATGCAACTTGCTTATCAAACTTAGCGATATTTATCTCAAGATTATCTTTTTTTACAATCTCTTGTGCATCCTTTAAAGATAGCTTTTCATAAGCTACACTCTCATTTGCAAACAAAGATGCAATAAAGAAAAAACAGATTAAAAAAAGTACTTTTTTCACATAAACCCCCAATATTTAAAAATATATTTAATTATGAAGAGAATTCTACATAAGTTATACTTAGTAATTTATTAAAAAAATCTCTTTTTATTATAAGTTTTTATTATATATTTGCAACTATCTCATTATTAAAATTTATTATATCAACTAGTGAGTAAAAAAAATTACCTAAAGTATAAGTATATTAACAGTATCATTACCATTAATAAAATATTATAATATAAAACTAATAGAAAAGGTTAAAATGAAAAATATCATACTTATACTATTTTGCCAAGCTATATTTACTATCTCTTTATCTGCTAATGAGCCTTATAAACATACAAAAGAGGATAAACAAAAAAGTTGTAAAGAGTGTCACGATGTTAAACAAGATAGAAAATATATTCATAAACCAATCTTAGCAGGTTCATGTAGTTTATGTCACAACTTATCTTCAAAAAAAGCTAAACTTTTAAGAGCTGCTCCTATTGAGTCGTGTATATTGTGTCATTCAGACAAACGAAAACTTGTAAAACAGATTAAAAAAAATGTACATCCTCCAGTTTTAAAAGATTGTACAGGTTGCCATGATCCTCACTCTGGAGATTTACAATTTAGATTAAAAGCTGATAAGCAAAAAGACCTCTGTCTAACTTGCCATACAGATAAAAAGAAGTGGATTAAAAATGTAAAAAACAAACACGGTGCGATAAATCTTAAAGATGGTGGCTGTTTCTTTTGTCATGACCCTCACTACACTGGTAGAGCCAAGATGCTAAGATCAGATACAACAAAAGAACTCTGTTTATCTTGTCACAATAAAAAATTAAAAAGAGATGAAGATGGAAAAACTATAAAAAATATGAAAAGATTTTTTGACAAAAGCAAAGTTTTACATAGTCCTATCAAACAAGGTGATTGTGCAGGCTGTCACAATCCTCACGGATCCAACAATTATAGAATGCTAAAAGAGTCAAGTACAGCAAAACTGTGTGTATCATGTCATAAAAATAAGAAAAAATTTATCAAAAAAAGTACTAAAAATGTCCATCCTCCTGTCAAGAAAAATTGTGCTGCTTGTCATGACCCTCATGCAGGACAAAATAAAGAGAGATTAAAAGCAGATAAGAGAAAAGCACTATGTTTAACTTGTCATAAAGAGAAAAAAGAGTGGATTAAAAATGTAAAAAACAAACACGGTGCGATAGATCTTAAAAATGGTGGTTGTATAGCTTGCCATGACCCTCACTACACTGGTAAGCCAAAAATGATAAAGGGAAAAACAGTAAGAGATTTATGTTTAACTTGTCACAATAAAGTGTTAATAAGAGATGAAGATGGGAAAAAACTTCAAAATATTAAAAAGCATCTAAAAGAGAATGGAAGATGGCATGGACCTATCAAACAAGGTGATTGTGCAGGTTGTCATAACCCTCACGGATCTGATTATCATAGAATGCTAAAGGGACCATTTCCAACAAAAAGCATTATACCATTCAAGCCAGAGAGTTATGTATGTTTTAATTGTCATCAAGAGGAGAAAATAACTGAGAGAAAAACTACAACCCAAACAAATTTTAGAATAAATGAGAAAAATCTACACACTATACATGTAAAAGATCGATCTATTGTCTGTACAACTTGTCATGATGTTCACGGTGCAAAAAAACCAAATCCTCTTATAAAAGAGAAGACTCAATTTTCTGGCACTGAGTTTAGGTTAAGATATATAAAGACTCCAGATGGTGGCTCTTGTAATCCTATATGTCATAATAAAAAAGAGTATGGCAAAGGGTTTAGTAGTACTATGGCTAAATAAGAAACTTCTACTAATTATAAAGTAGCATATGCTACTTTATTACAATTTTCAATACTCTCTAATTTACGAAGTACATCTTTACTAACTGCTTCATCAACAACTACAACAGCAAAAGCATTTCCATGTTCACCTCTACCTAATCTAAAATCTGCAATATTTATATTGTGTTCAGTCAAAGCTTTGGAGATATTTGCAATAACTCCAGGTTTATCACTGTTTGAGAAAAATATCATTCTCCCTTTTGGTTTAAAATCTAATTTTATCTTATTTACATGAACAATTTTTTCAATCTCCTCATCAAAAACTGTACCACCAATTAAAACGTAATCTTTATCAGTTGTAAGTGCGATTTGAATCTTGTTTTTATACTCACTTCTATTTGCCTCTTTTATACCTTGAATAAGTATAGATTTCTCTTTTGCAACAAAATCAGCATTAACATAATTTATCATCTCACCCATAGACTCTTTTAAACTTCCAACCAAAGCAAAAGTTATCAAAGGCTCTAAATAATTAGAAATCTCACCCTCAGCTATAACTTTTATAGATTTAACATGTCCAAGATTAATTTGTGAAGCTAAATAACCCATCTTTCCTGCAAGTAGCAAAAATGGCTTTACAAATTGAGGCAATTCACTCTCTTTATAAGCTAAATTTAATGCATTTGGATAGCTGATACCTTTTGCCGCACTTATGGCTTGTTCTGCTGCCTCTATAGCTATTTTTTGTTGCGATTCTACTGTATTTGCTCCAAGATGAGGAGTGACTGAAATATTATCAAGCTCTAAAAGTTTATTGTCAACTGCTGGCTCTTTTGTAAAAACATCAATTCCAGCATATGCAATTTTGCCAGATTTCAAACCATTATATAGTGCATCTTCATTATACAAGCCACCTCTTGCACAGTTTATAAGCCTTACACCATCTTTCATCTTTTCAATCTCTTCAAAATTTATCATATCTATGGTCTCTTTATTTTTAGGTGTGTGAATAGTTATAAAATCACAGTCTAAAATATCATCAAAATTCGAAGTATAACCCACACCACTATCTAATGCACGAGAAGAATCAATATATGGATCATATGCTATAACTTCCATCTCAAAAGCTAAAGCTCTTTTGGAGACTCTACTTCCAATATTTCCAAAACCAATAACACCTAATTTTTTTCCCTTTAACTCAATACCATACCACTTCTCTCTCTTCCAGATACGATCATATTTTAGATGATTATTCGCATTTGGAAAACTTCTTGCACTTGAGAGCAGATGAGCCATAGTAAGCTCAACCGCAGCGATAGTGTTTGCAGTTGGAACATTCATAACAACTATTCCTTTTTTACTGCAACCCTCTATATCAACATTATCAACCCCAACTCCAGCTCTTACAATTGAAGTTATATTTGTAGCTTTTTCTATAAACTTTTGATCAACATCAGTTGAACTTCTAGTAATCGCAACATCATACTCTCCAACAATTTCTAAAAGCTTATCCTTTGACTCTTTTGAAGCATCTATAAACTCCACATCTAAACAAGCTTCCAATATATCTAAACCTTTTTGGTGTATCGCATCACATACTATTATTTTCTTCATTTTTTCCCCTACCCTAATTGAACTCTATATAAAATTTTTCTTCACTATACTGATATGTTTTTTGATTTGTCTCTTTTGATATTTTTCCAACCCAGCTATCTTTATAATTTTGTGCCTTAACCAAGGTTTGTAATTTTTCAGACTCTTGTGTTTTGAAAAGAAGTGTTTCCTCTTGTGCATTTGTTGTCTTTGAAAGCTTAAATATAACAGCAATCAAAAGAACAACAAGAATACTTAAACTTGTAAAAACTAGATAGAGATACCTCTTTTTCACAAAACCCTCTTAATTATTTATTTAACTGATCTTTTAAAACATCACCTAAAGTTGATCTCTCGTCATTATTGTACTCTTCTAACTGAGCTTTCTCTTTTAGGCGAGCTACTTTTTTAACATTGAGTCTAATTCTATTTTTATCAGTATCTATAAAAGAGATTGCAGCTTCAAGCTCTTCACCAACCTCTAACTCATCTGCACTCTTCTCTCCTAAATCTTCGTGTCTTATAAGTGCATCTACACCATCTTCTAACTCTACGAAAACACCAAACTCTTTTTTATCTCTAACTTTAGCCATAACAATATCACCCGTTTTATGAGTTTTTGCAAAAACATCAATAGGACTCTCTTCAAGATCTTTTTTACTAAGAGATATATTCTCTTTATCATAATCAATCTTGATAATTTTTACTTCAACCTCATCACCCTCTTTGAAAAGATCTCTACATTTTTGAGACCTATCCCAAGATGCATCTTCATTATGAAGCAATCCCTCAACACTTCCTATCTTAACAAAAGCACCAAAGTTCGTAATTGTTGTGATGACACCTTTAACATTATCCCCTGACTTATGCGTCTTTGTAAAACCTTCAAATGGCTTTGGAAGAATATTTTTAAGTGAAACTCTAAGTTTTTTCTTCTCAAAATCCATCTCAACAATTTCAACATCAATCTCTTGATCAACTTCTAAATAATCTTTTGGATGTTTGATATTTTTATCCCAAGAGACTTCAGATACATGTAAAAACCCCTCTACATCATTTCCTAAATCTACAAATGCACCATAAGGCTCAATATTGCTAACCAATACCTTTACAGCATCTCCAACTTCTAACTGCTCTGCTAAATCATCCCAAGGATCTTCGATTGTAGCCTTAATAGAGAGAGAAAGATGTCTTTTTTCTTGGTCATATTTTATAGCTTTAACCTCTATCTCTTCACCCTCTTCATAAACATTTGATGGATTAACTGGACCTTTATAGCTTATCTCACTATAGTGGACTAAACCATCAACACCACCAACATCTACAAACATTCCATAAGAAGTTATCTTTTTAATAACGCCTCTTGTAATCTCATTTTTTTCTAAAAGTACATCTATAATCTCTTGTCTTTTTTCACGATCAAGCTCTATCAAAACTTTTCTAGAAATTACAATAGATTTAGCATCTTTATCAACTTTAATAACCTTTGCTTTTACTTTTTTTCCAACGATTGTGTTTGAATCTTTAAAATATGCTTGTGATTTTGGTAAAAAGAACTCTACATCATCAGCTTCAACTATGTAACCACCTTTATTTTTACCAACAATTACACCATCAATAATTACCTCAACATCTTCACTATAGCTTGAGATAAACTCTTCAACTTTTTTACTTTTTATTGCCTTTTTATATGACAAGCCTGGTCTTTCATTTCTATAACCTGTAATTACTACCGTAATTTTATCACCGATACCAAAAATAAGTTCACCATTTTCGTCTAAAATCTCAGATTTTCGCAAAACTCCCTCTTGCTTTTTACCAACATCAATTAAAATACTCTCATCTTCATCTTTTATAGCTACGATAACACCCTCAACTAAACTGCCGCTCTTCTCTTTTTTGAGCGACGCCTCAAACATCGACGCAAAATCTCCTTCATCTCCTAAATCCATCGCTTCAATAGCACTTTTACTATGTACTTTAGTGCCCACCTCATTTAACATCACAATCCTTTTTGCTTTTAAAATTTGCTCATGTTACTGAAAAATTTCTTATAGTTTCAACAATTTTTTCAATAATCCAATTAGGAGTAGATGCTCCCGCTGTAATTCCACACTTTTTTTTGTTTTTAAACCACTCTAATCTAAGCTCTAACTCATTCTCAATAAGATAACTATCATTACAATTTTCCGATACAATACTTAAAAGTTGTTTCGTATTTGAAGAGTTTTTACCTCCAATTACTATTATGACATCTGAATCATATGATAACTCTTTTGCAGCCTCTTGATTGTCAAATGTTGCATTACAGATAGTGTTAAATACTCTAACTTCTTTTACTTCTGTCACAAGAAAATTTATAATTTTTTGAAACTCACTAATTTTTCTAGTTGTCTGAGAAATAACAGCAACTTTTTGTTTGATATTAAGATTTTTTAACTCATCAACACTCATAACAACAACAGGACTATTTGTAGCATAACTCTTTACACCTTTTACCTCAGGATGATTTGCATCTCCAAAAATAACTACTTTATAACCATAATCACTCATCTCTTTGACAATCTCTTGTGGTTTTGTCACAAAAGGGCAAGTTGCATCTATAAGCTCAATATCTGTTTTTTTTAACTCTTCAAAATCATCTTTTGTGATACCGTGTGTTCTAATTATCGCTTTTTTTGCTCCATTTAACTCACTTATATTATTTGATGTAACTACATTAAAATTCTCTTTAAGACGATTTATCTCTTCATTATTGTGAATTAATGGTCCAATAGTTGTAGCATCTTTGGAGTTTTCTGCAATATCAATAGCCCTCTCAACTCCAAAACAAAAACCATAATTTTTAGCTAGTCTAATCTCCAACTTGGACCTCACTAAAATCCTTTAATATCTCTACAAAATTTGGAAAAGATGTCTTTATACAATCAATATCTTCAACCCTCATACCACACTTAAGCCCCGCAATCGCAAAACTCATAGCAACTCTATGATCACCACAACTATCAATCACCCCACTTTTCAAGCTACCACCAAAAACAGTATATCCATCTTCAAACTCAGTAGTTTTAATACCACACTTCTCTAAATTATCCACAACTACACTTATTCTATCACACTCTTTAACACGAAGTTCACTAGCATTTTTAACCACACTTTCACCCTTGGCACATGCAAAAGCGATTGAGAGGGCTGGGAGTTCATCTATAAGCCAAGCAATGTTTTTCTCAACCTTAACAGCCTTTAGTTCTGAGTGAGATACTTCTATATCTCCAATAACCTCATACTCACTCTCTCTTTGCACATATGTAACTTTAGCTCCCATTTTTTTTAAAACTTCATAAGCTTCTATTCGTGTCTTGTTTAACGAAATATTTTTAAGTATGACTTTAGAATTTGGCACAATTGCAGCAGCAACTGCAAAGAAAAATCCACTTGATGGATCTGATGGAACTGTGATAGTTAAAGGTTTAAGTGGTTTTTTATTTGGAGATATTTTAATCTTTCCATTATCATCACTAACATCAGCCCCCATGCCCCTTAACATTTTCTCACTATGGTCTCTACTCAAATACGGCTCTTTATAAAAAGATGGTGAAGAAGCATTTAAAGCAGCTAATATCATCGCACTTTTTACCTGAGCAGATGCGACTGGACTCTCATAATCAAACCCTTTTAATTTTGCACCTCTTACTGAGATTGGTGCTAAATTTCCTTTTACTCTTCCATCGATATTTGCCCCAATTTTTCTTAGAGGATCTGCCACCCTTCTCATTGGACGAGATGCAAGATATCTATCTCCATAAAGGACAAAAAAGCCATCATGTGAAGCCAAAAACCCCATAAAAAGTCGTATAGCTGTTCCTGAATTTCCACAATCTAAAATTTCTGAAGGCTCTTTTATGGTTTTAGGAGGTGTGATAATCGTAACATTTTTATCTATTTTTACACAAGCCCCAAGCTGCTTAACTATATGAAGAGTATTTAAAGTATCTTCTGCTTGAAGAAAGTTTGTTATCTTAGATGGTTTATTTGAGAGAAGTGAAAAAATTGCACACCTATGAGATATAGATTTATCACTTGCGATTGAATCAATCTCCACTTCAAACTCACCACTCTTTTTTACTTCTAAAAAATTCATCTCATACCTATCCCAAATTTATCTTTTAAACTAGAGAGTATATTCTCCATTATAGTTACAATCTGCTCATCCTGAAGTGTCTGTTTTTCAGATTGAAGATGAAACTTTACAGTCACACTCCTATCATCTTCTAACTCTTTACTCTCATAAACATCTATAGGAGCAAAACTTACAACCTCTTTTGGCAATATAGTATTTAAATGCTCCCTTATTGTGCTAAACTTAATCTCTTTTGGAATTATAAGTGACAAATCACGAGATAAAGATGGAAACTTTGAGTATGAAGATGCAATAATTAACTCATATTTCAACATATCAAAATCAAGCTCACAGATATAAGTTTTTGGCAAGTTAAACTCTTGTTCTAACTCTATATGAACTCTTGCCATAAATCCTACTTTGGCTCCATCTATTAAAACTCTTGCACTTTCATATGGACTTAAAACCTTACATTCACTTTCACTTTTTTCAAGTTGAAACTCTCCAACAACCATAGAAATTTGTTTAGCAAATTCAAAAAAATCTACTGTTTTTGGTTTTCCATGATTTGACACACTAGCAGACTGAGTCTCTCCACTAAAGATAAATGCTATCTTGTTCTTTTCATCTCTATTTTTATCTACAACTTTTCCAACTTCAAAAAGTTTAACACTTTTTTTACCAAAGCTGATATTTCTACTAGTCGAGTTTATTAGATTTAAAATCAGAGTTGTACGGAGGGTATTTAACTCATTTGTTATAGGATTTGTTATATCTAACTCACTTTTTACAGTATCAACATCGTACTTTTGCATCAAGCTTTTGTTATCAAAAAAGTAGTGAATTGTCTCAAAAAAGCCAAGAGAGGCTGATTTTTGTCTAAAATGAGTTCTCTTTTTATATGCTTTATAAAAACTGTTTATCACTCTTGTTTCACTAAAGTTTAGAGCTTTTGATTTGATGTTGTCAATTCCAATTATCCTAACTAACTCCTCAATAATATCTTGAGAATGATTTACATCATATCTAAAAGGGGCTATTGTAACTATAAAAGAGTCATCAAACTCTCTAACACCAAACCCAAGATGCTCCAATATCCTAACAACTTCTCTTTTTTCTATATCTTGACCTATAAAGCTGTTAATGTATGTATGTTCAATTTGAACTATCTTCTCCAAAATATCATTTTTGTGTACATTTGAACCAGAGTAAATTGTCACACCTTTTGAAAAAACCAAAGAGCAAAGATAATTCATACCAAAACTAAGCTCACACTCACTTCCTCTTGAAGATTTATAAAAAAGTTCATCTACTTCTATCTTACTCTCGCTCTTTTTCTTAGATATAAGCTCAGGGTCTATAAAACTAGCTTCTATGATTGTATCTGCCTCTTTTTCTATCTTAAACTCACTATTTTGAGAGATACCAACAACACTAAGAGATTTATCATCACAAAAAATAGTATCAAAACCTAAATCATTTTTTCTCAAACTAAGATGCAAAGCTTCATCATCTTTTTTTAGCTTTTTCATATCGTAAGCTCTTAAAAGCACACCAGTAGAGTGAGTTGCATATGAGAGATAAGCTGATAAATTATCACTATTTTCACTTCCTATGCAAGCTAACCTAAAAGCATATAAAAGTGGCAAATCCAAAGACTTTAACTCAAAACATCTATGCTCTATACTACTTTGTACATCTTTAGAAACTTCAAGTGACAAAACCTGAGCAATACCTCTCAAATCTTCATCAAACTCACATTTTACACCTCTCATCTCAGACTCTAAAACAGCACTTAAATCTCGTCCAACTCCCCTAATACTAAGACAATCTCCTCTATTTGCAGTTAACTCTATATCGATAACATCATCATTTAACAAAGAAAATTCACTTAATTCTCTTCCCAATGTAAGCTCACCAATACTCTTATCTAAAACCAAGATGCCATCATCCATTTTTGGCAAGCCTATCTCAGTTGATGAACAAATCATGCCATTTGACTCTACTCCTCTTAAAACTGCCTCTTTGATTATAAAGTCATCTTTTAAAACTGTACCAATAGTTGCTACTGCTACAAATTGATTCTCTCTAACATTTTTGGCACCACAAACTATCTGTGTTATCTCATCTCCTAAATCAACTTGACAAATATTTAATTTATCTGCATCTGGATGCTTTTTACAAGATTTTACTAAAGCAACTTTTACGCCTTTTGGAACTCTAACCTCATCAAGTGAATCCACCTCTAAACCAATTGCATTAAGAGCTTCACATATTTTTTGTGTCGAAACTCCACTTAAATCAACCCACTCATTTAACCACTGTTTTGTAACTATCATCTAAACTGCTCCAACAATCTTATATCTCCCTCAAAAAGAGATCTTAGATCTGGAATTTTATGAATCAACATTGCAAACCTCTCAACACCAAGTCCAAAAGCATACCCGCTAACATCTTCATATCCTTCACCTACGGCTTTAAAAACATTTGGATCAACCATTCCAGAACCTAACACTTCAAGCCATCCTGTTTTAGAGCAGATACGACACCCCAAGCCATCACAAAAGACACAAGATATATCCACCTCAGCACTAGGTTCAGTGAAAGGAAAAAAACTAGGACGAAACCGAACCTTAACATCTCCAAACATATAACGAAGAAAATCCTCTAAAATAAACTTAAGATTAGCAAACGATATCTCTCCTGCTTTATCAACTACCAAACCCTCAATCTGATGAAACATAGGAGTATGAGTAACATCAAAATCCCTTCTAAAAACAGACCCTGGACTTATCATGCGAATTGGAGGTTTTACATCTTCTCTCATCATAGTTCTAATTTGAACAGGTGAGGTATGAGTTCTTAAAACTAAATCATCATTTAGATAAAATGTATCTTGCATATCTCTAGCTGGGTGGTGTTTTGGGAGATTTAATGCTTCAAAATTATGAAAATCATCCTCTATAAAACTACCCTCTTCTAAAGAGAAGTTCATACTCACAAAATAGTCGATAATTTTATTCATAGTCTCATTTACAGGATGCAAAGCTCCACTCTCATTTATGCCGTTAAACAAAGTGACATCAACACCATCTTCTCTCATCATCTGCCTAAGTGCAAAAGACTCTAAAACTAACCTCTTTGTCTCATAAATATCTGTAAGTTTCGCTTTTTGAATGTTTAGATTTTGTGCAAATGCTTTTTTCTCTTCATTTGGCACACTCTTCATCTTAGCAAATTCTAAAGCCAAAACACCCTTTTTACCAAATATCTCAATTCTAACCTCTTCTAATGCTTTTAAAGTATCAGCAGATTTGATTAACTCTTGTAATTTTTCCAAAATAGACCTATAATTTTTTTGCAAATTGTATATAAAAGTAGATTAAAAGTGCCTCTAAAACTAAACAATTTTACTTATTTGTCGATATTAGCAGAAGATTTTAAATTTACACCTTTAAGGATATTGATAATGTTACGACTTTTTATTTTAAGCTTCTTATCTCTTGGCATATTAAATGCTTCAAGCTATATAACTCCTACTCCATTTAGTAAACATATCAAACAGAAAAAGGCAAAAAAAGTCTCAAGCTCTTACCATATGCCTGTAATTACTTGGGCGGATGTTATGCTCTCTATCGATAATGAGAAACTTTTTCCAAATGGAATTAAGCTTGTTGATGACCCAATCAAGCAAATAGATGATGTTATTGATGGTAAGACACCATTTATTCGTCAAACAGTCGGCTCTGGTGTGATGATTGTAGATGCACTAAAAAAAGCTGGAGTTGATATGATCTTATTTCATTCACTCTCTGACTCTTTAGGTGCAGATGTGATAGTCTCCAAAAAAAAGATTAAAAACTTAAACTATCTAAAAACCATGGTTAAAAAGGGTAAAAAACCAGTAATCGCTATTCAGTGGGGCGGTCCACACATGGGATGGTTAATTCAACTTTTAGATTCACTTAAACTTAGTATTGATGATGTTACTATCAAATATACAGAGAATCTATTTGGAGAAAACTCTCCAGAGTCAGCAATTGCTGAAGATAAAAGTATCGATATCGCTTTTGTAATCTCTCCAAGTGCAGCCACATTAGTTAGTGGTGAGTATGCTTTAGATAACTTGCATCTATTAACTTCTACAAAAGTAATGAGTGATGCTATAAAAGATGTTATTTATGTACGAGAAGATTGGGCAAACAAAAATAGAGATAGACTTAAAAAAATTAGAGATGGCTATTTTGCATCAAGAGAAAATATCAAAAATGACAAGCTAATAAAATCTTCAGCAAAAATTCTTTTTGGAGAAGGCAAACAAGGAGTTGATGATTTTATTGCAATGAGAGATGAGACTCGTTTTCACAATAAAAAAAGATCAAATAATTTTTTGTACAACAGTTCAAACTTAATGAACTTTGATCGTAAAACTTCACAAATCATTTCAGCATACTCAAAAGCTGGATATATCTCTTCAAAAAACTTATCAATTGACAAATACAACTGGGATGTAAAAATCGACAAAAAAGCAAAAATAACAGAGCTTGATAAAAAAGCAAAAGCTAGTGTCATACATAAAATACAATCACTAGATTTAAAAGGACAAGGACAAGACATCTTTAAAAAAAGTATACTTTTTAAACCAAACCAGAGCACTTTTAGCGAAACAGCCTATAAAGGTGAATTTGAAGAGACGATAAGACTCGCTGCAACATATGGTGGTGCGGTTATCAAAATAATAGGAAATGTTGACCCTCAACTACAAAGAGCTTGGAATAAAGCAGTAGAGTTTAAAAAAAGCCATAAAACAGCTAAACTTATGAAAGTTGAAAGATATTTGAAAAAAGTAACAGGGGTTAATAATAATCTTCAAACTATGAGTATACAACGAATTAAAACAGAGAGAAATAGTGTACAAAATGCCGCCAAACAAACCTCAAAAGAGAGAGCAAATGCTGTCAAATCTGCCATTATCAAATATGCACAAAAAAGAAACTACAACCTAGATGCAGCAAGATTAATTGTGCTTGGAGAAGGAGGAGATAATCCTGTTTATAAAAAACCTCTCAATAAAAAACAGTTTTTAAAAAATATCCGTGTAGAGTTTGTAATTACAAATTATAATGCTGAAATTTCTGAATTTAATGAAATACAAGATTTTTAACATGATAAAAAAAATAGCACTTATACTAACACTACTACTTTTTTCAAGTAACTCTTTCGCAAGTGATGATTTATTGCTTCGTAAAAATATCATTATAATTTTTGATGATAGTGGCTCTATGAGAGTTAAAGCAAAAAATAAAAAATCAAGACTATCTCGTGCAAAAGAGTCTACTATAAAATTTGTATCTCATCTGCCAAATAACTATAATCTTGGCTTTTATGGCTTAAACCATGGTTATAAATTTCCTCTTCAAGCAGTTGATGAAAAAAGTCTCAAACAGATAACCAAAATAATCTCAACAATGAGAGCAAAAGGATCCACACCCATAGCTAAAGCTATAAATAAAATGGTAAATAAGATGCAAAAACAAAAAAGCATTCAAGCTGGATATGGTACATATACTATTGTAATCGCCACAGATGGTGCGGCTAATAAACAAAATGAGATGTTAAAAGCTGTTGACAAAGCGATTGATGAGGGTATTGAGATAAAAACAATAGGTATTGATATTGGAAGTCATACTTTAAAATCAGTGACTAATTTTACAGAAGCTTCATCAGTGGAACAACTTGTTGAGGCTATGAAAAAAGCTATAAACTCTGAAATTAGCCTAGATAATGAATTTTTACTACAAGATTTTTGATGAAAAATAGTAAAATTAGATCTATTCTTGGACTTATCGGTTTTCTCACACTAATCTTTGCAATAAGCCTTGCAATATGGAAATATAGCGGTGCTAAAGAAAGTTTTGATGATGTAGTAACAAAAGTAAAAACCAATAATCTTATGAGAAAAAACAGTAGTGATTTAGATATTAAAATAGGATATGACAAATATATAGGCTACTCTATTCTTGAATCAAAACGATTTAGAAGAGATCTTGAAGCTCTTGGCATATCAATAACATTAGATAATGATAATGCAGACTACTCACAAAGATTTGCAAAACTGATAGAGGGCAAAATTGATATGGCAGTAATGCCAATTCATGACTATATCCAACAGCTCTCTTTAATGCAAAAAAAAGATGAGAAAATACCTCTTATTATTGCGGCTATCTCTGAATCAAGGGGTTCAGATGCAGTTGTAGCTAATCCAAAAAAGTTTCCAAACATCGATGCACTTAAAGGAATGAAAAAAATTAAAGCCGCTTATACAAGCCAATTTATGCTCGGTTCAATGGCAATTGATGCAAATGTACCACTACTTCTAAACAAAAGAGGGATAGATGCAAATCCTGATATACAGATAACATACGATGGTCTACTCTCTGGTAGATATGATGTTGTAGGCTTGTGGGAGCCTTATATAACTAAAGCAAAAGAGAGAGGTTTTGTTGTTCTTATGGACTCAGCTGAGTTAAAACTTGGAAAAATTATAGATGTAATTGTACTAAATCAATCTTTTTTAGCAAATCATAAAAATGAGCTTCAAACTTTTTTAAAGACTTATTATGAGAGTGTAGAGTATTTTAACCAAGATATACCCTCTCTTGTTAGTGAAATTGAGATTAAACAAGGTGGTGATTTAAACAAAGTTGATATATCCTCTTCACTAAAAACAGTCAAACTTTATACACTTAATGACAATGCTTTTAATCTCTTTAAGACAAACTCTAACTCATCTGAAAAGATATTAGACTATATAGATGCAATTGCTATAAAATTAAAAAAAATGACTATTATCGAAGATAATCCTATAAAAAATAGTGATTCAAGAAACATTGTATATACAGGAATTTTAAGTAAAGTATTTAACTCATATCCAGCTGGCAGTATCTCTAAACCTCACAAAGAAGATAAGAGTTATATTAGCATCTCTAACAAAACTTGGGAAAAACTCATAAAAGATCCAAAATTTACACGAGATGATCTGAAAATCACCTTTTTAAGAGATGGTCGCCTAAATAGTGATGCCAAAAACACTTTAGATGATTTTGCACAAAATAGCATTAATAATTTTGATTATTATATCGCAATCGTTGGACGATCAGGTAAAGCTAGAGGAGTTAGTGAGCAAAAACTTGTTAAACGAACAGAAAAAAAAGCTCAAATGGTTTATGATTATTTAACAAAATATTGGTCAATTGATAAAAATAGACTACACCCTTTAGGGCTTGGTTCAAAAGGGATTAAACCACATAAAAAAGGGGAGAATTACTACCAATATCTTAATAAAAACAATAAAGTAGAACTTCTCTTTATTGACTATTAGGAGGGGATTTTGATTACACAAGATAATAGTCAAAGATATACTCAAAAATATATCTGGAATAGATTTAAAAATAACTCCCTTACATTAGCAGGTATTTTATTACCATCAATCTCTTCAATCTCTATGATGAGTGCTAATTGGCCCATAAGTTTACAATTTTTTAATTTGGCGGCACTTATTGGAATGGTTGGTACCTCTTATTGGTGGCACTGGTTTTATAAAGTTGAAGATATTGCCAAAGAGGGAGCTTTAAAATATCTAAAAGAGCAAGAGAAAGAGCGTAAGTTAAAACTAATACAACATTATGAGATGATTGATCTATCATATTATCCAACTTATCAAAAAATGAAACTAGATTTACAAGAACAATTTTTAGCATTTAATAGTGCCCTATCTAAACAAAGAGTCATCTCAAAACATATAAGAGCAAGTTTCAAAACAAAAGCAGAACAAGCATTTGAAACAGGTACTAAATTACTTGCTGAAATTGCCGATATTTTAGTAATTCAAAACTCTATAAATATCAGTGAGGTTAAAATAGAAGCTATTATAAAATCGTATGAACATAATGAAAATAATCTACAAAAACTAACTAAAAGTTTTCAAAGTATCTTACACTCATACATGCTGGCTATTACAAACTTAGCCACAGTAACTTCAAAAACTAATTTAAAGGAGGATATTTTCAATATCTCAGAGCTTCAAGATGCAATACAAGCAGCAAAAACTGTTCAAACTAAGCTACATGCATTATCTTATGGTAAAGAAGATGAAATGCATAACATTTATAAAAAATATCAAAAAAAAGGGGTAAATAACAATGGGTAAATTATTAAGTGCAATTGGTCGTATTTTTATGGCAATTATTACATTAGGACAATACAAAGCAAATCGTGTTGCAGATGGAGTATATACAGGAAGTGAGGATGGAGTTAGAGCTGGATACTCAGAACTTCGTGATCAATTAGTTGAACAATTTGAGCAAGTTGTTAGTGGTGTAGCTGGTATTGAAAATATTAAAGCACAAAAAGAGCAACTCTTAGAAAAACTTAATAAAGAGGAAATAGAGCTTCAACACTCACTTGAAGGAATTATCACAATTGTGCAAAACAGTCCAGATGACATGCAAGCTGTAGAGGATTTTAATCGCTTAGATTCTAGACAAGAGGAGATTGATAAAGAGCAAGAGAGTCTTATTAATGAGATTGCTGAAATGGAAAACAATCTCGAAGATAAGCAGATGATGCTAAATAAAATCAAAGATGAAATTACAGATTTAAAAAGAGAAGAAGAGGAGTCTGTATCAGACTTGGCACTTGCAACACTTGAGGCAAATCTTGCCAAAGAGGAGATGGGTCTTAAAAAATCTATTGACCGTTCAGGTGTTGATGCTATTCGTGAGTCTATTAACAAAAAAAGAGCTACAGCAAAAACACTCTCAAGAGCTTCTGGTGCAGATACAGATAAAAGAATGCAAAGATATAAAGCAAAAGGTCAAGCAGCACAAAGTAGTGCAAAATTACAAGAAATTTTAGCCAAAAGAGCAGCTTCCAAAAAAGCCAAAGAGGCTGGTAGTGGAAGTAAAATAGCAGTAAAAACAGAACGAAATATTTAATTAATTAAAGGAAAAAAAATGAAAAAAATATATATTTTAGCTTTTGCATCTATGCAATTATTTGCATCTGATTGTGATGTAACTCTCACAACATCAGCATATGTAAATTGGAATGCAATAAATGCATCTCAAAATTCAGGTCTATATAAAAGTGTTGAAAAAGAGCACAATTGTAAATTAAAAATTGTCTATTATCCTGATTATTTACAATCATTGGATTACTTCAAATCCACAAAAGCTGATGCGGTTACTGTTACAAATTTAGATCAAATGACTGCCATTAGTTCTCGTCCAAGTGTATCTGTAGTTTTACAAGATTTTAGTAATGGAAATGATGGTGTTATCTCAAGAAAAGCAGAGACAATTAGTGATTTAAAAGGCAAAGAAATATGGATGATTACAAAGTCAATTTCAGAGCAACTTTGGATAAAAGCAGCTAAAAAGGCAGGTTTTGATCCTTATAAAGATTTTAAGATAAGACATATGGATTTAGACTCAAACCTTCGTTCAGCTTATGATGCTGGTAAAATTGACAATATAGTCACTTGGAATCCTGCTCTTGAGTATCTTCTTCAGCAGACCAAATCAAAAAAGACAATCGCCTCAAGTGCAGATTTTCCAGGTCTTATCATCGATATGATTGTTTTGGGTAAAAATGTTGAAAATTTTGATAAAAAAGCAGCTTTTTTAAGGGCTTGTTGGGATAAGACAGCGAGTGTTATTCACTCAAAAAGAGGTAAAGAGTATAACAATTTTATGTTAGCAATCGCCGATGATATGGGTTCTTCAGTAGGAGAAGCTAAAACTATGTTAAATGGTGCAAAGATTTTCTCTCCAAAACAAGAACTAGAGTTTTTTAAAAATTCTCTACCAACACTACAAAAAGATACATACAATTTAGCAGTAGAGAATGAATTTTTAGCTGATAGTATAAGTTATAAATTAGATGATAAAAATGGCGGAGATACAAAAGTTCCTGCAACAATCTATTTTGATATTAAATAAGGTTTAAAAAATGCGATTTAAGTTTGGAAACCGTGCCAAAGTACCTCTTTGGGGGCGGTTAGTGTTGGGTTTTTTACCATTTTTAATGGCATTTTTTATATATGACCACTTCTCAAAAGAGCGTCTTTTAGAAAATCCTAGAGATAAGGTACTTCCTAGCATATCAAAAATGTATGACTCAATGTCAACTTTTGTAATTAAAATCGATAAACGAAGTGGCACAAATCAATTTGTAGAAGATATTAAAGCCTCTATGGGCTCACTATTTGCAGGAATCTCTTTAGCTTTTATCTTTGCACTTTGTATAGGAGTGTTAGCAGGAACTTTTCCGTTTATCAATGCAAGTTTAATGCCGATAGTTAATGTTTTTAGTTCCGTACCTCCTGCCGCTATTGTGCCTATACTATTTTTAATAGCAGACCCTGGATATGAGCTTAGTATACTTTTTATCTTTTTAGCACTGTTTTTTGTACTAGTTAAAGATATTGTAAATCAGATAAAAAAAATACCTCGAAATCTAAACACTCTACTATTTACAAAAGGTGCAAGTGAGTGGGAAATAGGACGAGAAAACTTATACATAATAATGCCAAGCATTTTACAATCATTAAAGATAAACCTGCCTCTTGTATGGTTTGCATTACTTTATGGAGAGACACTTGGTGCTCAATATGGTTTAGGTACTCGTATTTTTATTTTAAAACGATTTTCAGCAAATGATATTATATTTCCATACATTATATTAATTACCATTATTGCTATGACAATTTTCTTCTCAATAGAGTTTATTATAAAAAAACGATACCCGTGGTATTTAGGAAGTAAATAATGAAAAATGATAATTACCTTATTCAAATAGATAATCTAGATGTTTCATATGGAAAACATCATGTTTTAAAATCGGTAAATTTAAGTATTCGACAAGGAGAGATAGTCTGTTTTGTTGGTCCATCAGGAGCAGGCAAATCAACACTACTTCGTCAAATATTGGGAGAAGAGCTTCCAAGTCGTGGTATCATAAATGTCAAAAATCAAAAAGTGAGAGGCCCAAATCGCCATATGGGATTTATAGCACAAAACTATTCACTTTTTCCAAACTATACAGCAGTTGGAAATGTTACCCAAGGGTTATATCTTGACCAGTGCAGTTTTATGAAAAATCTTATGTATGATATATTAAAATTATTTAAAATCAAAACACCTTTTATGAAAAGTCTTGAAAAAATAGCTATACAAAATTTAAAGCTTGTTGAGATGGATGAACATGCACTTAAATATCCTCATCAACTCTCAGGTGGACAAAAACAAAGAGTTGCAATTGCTTCGGCTTTAGCACTAAAGCCTTCTGTATTATTAATGGATGAAGCTTTCTCTGCACTTGACCCAGAGACTAAAATGGCTATGCGAAAAAACTTAATAGAACTTAAAGAGAAAAATAACTTAACTATTATATTTGTCACACATGATTTAGATGGAGATGTTCCTGCATTGGCAACAAGATTATTAGCATTAACTCCTCACTATGATGGTAATCAAAGTGGAGCTAAAATTGCATTTGACTCTGCACACCCTCTAAATGGTCAAAATATTTCAATGAATGAGAGAATCAAATCACCTTTTACAATAAAATGGATTGAGAGAGTAAAACATGAGTGTTTTAACCCTAAATTTAGACAAGATGAGAAAAATTTCTCACTCGAACACCCAGATGCACGACAACAAAACAACTTGGAGAATGTAAATGAAACTATATAATGAGATCGCCTATGCATATAAAAGTGTGGCTACAAATCTATTTGCAGTAACTGGAAATATTAATGATATTGCAATATATAAAGAGAAAAATAGACAAAATGTAAAACAGATTGAAGAGATTCTCATTGAAAAACTACAAAAAAATAATCATCTTCTCTACTTTAGCCCCTCTGTTGGTATAAAATATACAGATAAAAGAGATTTAGATGAGTTTTATTCAATTGACCCTACTCTAAAAGAGATTCACCAAAAAGCTTTTTCATTGGACTATGCACATACAAAATATGATATTTTATCTGGACTTCATATGATAAAAGTTCTACTCTCCTCATATAGAGAAATGCGAAAAAAATATAAAGATACAGAGTTAAAAAACTTAGTAGTTTTAATTGATGATGCTGATATTGTTTTTCCAAATAAACCAGTTGAGCATATGAGTAATGATGAAAGACTTATTTTATCTTTAGCAAGAGAGATGCTAGGTAGCGGAGAGTTTACAAACTCTAGTGACTCTGTAATACTATTATCAGAGAGCTTTTTAGCAATTTCACAAGGTGTTAGAGCGATAATGGGACTATATCAAATAGAAGTACCACTGCCAGATGAAGAGACAAGAGTTGCTTTTATATCTTATGAAAATGCTATTTATGATAAAGGTATTAAAGATGAACAGATAAAAGAGATTGCAGCACTTAGTGCTGGCATAACACTTGTAACACTTCAATCTATTTTAAAACAAGAGCCTAAAAGAATTACAGCACATATAAAAAATGAGGTAGCTAAGATTATTGAAAAAAGCCTTGGAAGCCATGTGAAGGTACTACATCCTACTTATGGATTTGAACAAGTGATAGGATATGAAGATTTAAAAGCTAAAGCCCGCACTTTAATAAAAAGAATGAATAGTAAAAATCCTTGGAGAGCTATAGCTTATATTGGAGCAACTGGTACTGGTAAAGATTTTCAAACAGAAGCTTTTTTATATGAAGCTGGAATTCCCATTATGAAACTTCAAACTATTAAATCAAAATGGTATGGAGAGACTGCTGTAATTTTAGAAAAAATTAAAATGGTAGCTAAATCTTTTAACAAAATCGCCATCTTTAAATCCGAAGCTGATAAACTTTTTCCAGATCCACAAGCAAAACAGGCACATCAAACAGATCAAGAACTAACAGCAATATTTCTTGATTGGATGGCAGATAATAGCGATAGAGGGAGAGTATTTTGGATTTTTAATACATCAAGACCACAAATGTTTCCAGTAGACTTTCAACGTCGAATTGAGATAAAATTACCAATTTTTGACCTTAACAAAGATGAGAGAAGCTCATTTATCGAGTTAATGTTTCAAAGCAAAGGTATAGATATAAAAAAATATAAAAAAAGACAAGAACTTGTCAAATACACAGAGGGTTTTTCAAGTGATAATATCCGTATGATGGTATATGAAGTTGCATCTGAATTAGAGATTGAGCCCAATCTTGATATTGTTGAGATTGTAAAAGATCTTAATTTTGATATAGTCAAATCTCAACGCCAACAACAAGCCAAGTATGCAGCACAATTTTCTACATATAGAAGTTTAATCCCTAAAATATATCAAAACAAAGCTCATTTACAATAAAATCATAAAAAAGGAGTTAAAAATGTGTATATTTTGTAAAATTGTAGATGGAGAAATTCCATCAAATAAGATATTAGAGAGTGAAGAATTTTTATGTTTTCATGATGTAAATCCTAGAGCACCAATTCACCTTTTGATTATTCCTAAAGCTCATGTTGAGAAATTTCAAGATGCATCTAGTGAGCTTATGGCTAATATAACTCCATTTATTCAAGAAGTAGCTTCAAAAATGGGTTTAAATTTAAGCGGATATAGATTGATTTTAAACAATGGAGAAGATGGTGGACAAGAAGTACCACATCTTCATTTTCATCTTTTAGGTGGAACTAAACTTAGCTGGCCTCACTTTAGCCCAAAAGAGACTCATAAATCTCTCTAATATGGCTTTAGTGCTGTACCATTAAAAACTATATTTCCAGGTGAGCTATATTTGCAAACGATGATATATCCATCTTTTAACTCACCTGTTTTATACTTGGCTTTAGCACAACCTAAATAAGAGGTACTTTTCCAAATTATCTGTGTGTAGTGTCCACAAGTATTATATGTTGTAAGATTAACTTTATCTGTATTACCTGCATCTACACTACAACTATTATCACTATAGTTATAATACCTCTCTTCAACAGCCCAATTTTCAACTGCATCTTTAAATGTAGGGATTTTACTCTTACCACTAACACTTGCATAAAGGTTTTCCCCATAGTTCTTATCTATGTTTTTAGGATCGTGTTCAAATTTTCCACTATTTGCTAACTTATTTGCATAATCTTGTGCATCTTTTTGTAGCTTAGCACTCCAACTTAATGCTTTATCAAAAAACCTATCTCTAATACTATTGTGAGCCTCTAATCCTTGAGATACATCTGTATCCAAATCAATATCAACTTCTATATTCTCTTTATCTTTTATGAGATCTACACCTTTGCACCCACTCATCAAAATAGCTATTATCAAAATATAGTAAAATCTATTTTTCATAATTTTTCACCCATTTTTCAAAATACTCTATCTGTCTTTTTGTCTCTTTAGTTGAAGTTCCGCCTTGAGAATCTCTTGCATTCATAGAGTTTCTTAAGTTTAAATACTCTAACACATCTTCATCTATCCTACTATCAACCATTTTTAGATTTTCTAGTGCAATTTCACTTAAATCAACACCCAATTTCTCAGCTAAAACTACGATAGAACCCGTAATCTTATAAGCATCTCGAAATGGTATATCACACTTGTTCACAAGATAATCAGCTAAATCAGTAGCACTAAGATGCCCAATTTTACAAGCATCTTGCATCTTTTTCTCATTTACACTTAGTGTCAACATAGCTTCATTTAAAATACGAAGCGAAATATCAGCAGTCTCTACACTATCAAAAACACCCTCTTTATCCTCTTGCATATCTTTATTATAAGCTAAAGGCAAACCTTTTAAAACTGTTAAAAGGGAGATTAAATTTCCATAAACTCGTCCAGTTTTCCCTCGTAAAAGCTCAGGTACATCAGGGTTTTTCTTTTGTGGCATTATAGAAGAGCTTGTCGAATACTCATCACTAAGAGCCACAAAAGAAAACTCACAACTAGACCAGATAACAAGCTCTTCTGCCAATCTTGATATGTGAGTTAATAAAGTTGCAATATTAAAAAGTATCTCCAATGCAAAATCTCTATCACTAACTGTATCAAGACAATTGATACTAACTCCATCAAATCCAAGCTTTTTGGCTGTAAATTCTCTATCTATATCATATGGAGTTCCAGCAAGTGCCGCACACCCCAAAGGAGAGAGGTTGTTTCTTTTATAACTATCACTAAACCTCTGCACATCTCTTTGAAACATTGCTACATATGCTAACATATGATAGGCAAAATTTATAGGTTGAGCATGTTGGAGATGTGTCATGCCAGGAAGCATTGTTTTGTCGTGTTTTTTTGCAATATTTAAGAGAGTTTTCATAAGATTTATAGTTAAACTCTCTAAGTTTTTACCACTTTTTTGAACATATAAACGAAAATCTAAAGCTACTTGATCATTTCTACTTCTTGCGGTATGGAGTTTTTTACCTGCATCTCCAATAATCTCAGTTAAGCGTTTTTCAATCGCCATGTGAATATCTTCATCAGATATATCAAAGAGAAATTTTTCACTCTCAATCTCACTTTTTACTTGCACTAAACCATCTTCTATCTGTTTTAACTCATCATCTGTTAAAATTCCTTGTTTTTTAAGCATACAAGCATGAGCTAAAGAACCTTTAATATCTTCAGCATACAATTTTTTATCGAACATTAACGATGCATTAAACTCATCTAAAAGCTTAGAGCTTTTTACTGTAACTCTACCAGTCGCAAGTTTTGCCATATAATCCCCTTAAGTATAGAGATTATAACAAAAAGTTGTTAATGGATTGTTACATCCCAGGGATTCTAGGTATCTTATTTAGTTTGGAATTTTTGTAGTACCATCCCCAACCTTTTTTAAGCCAGTGCCCAATGATAGGAAGAGGTATCAATAGAGCTCTTTTTTCACTTCTATATACAAACATAGCTCCATTTCCACTATCCATCACACATAAAATATTAAGATGCTTAGTGTAACTTTTTTTATCACTATCACTTTTTGCATCTATATTAAAAGCAACATTTTTAGCCATCACTTCTGCTAAATGCCCCTGTTTTGCTCTCCAATTAGGTCCTTTTAATGATACACTATCACCAATAGCATAAACTTTCTCTTCTCCAAGCACTTCACAAAAGTCATTTATATTAATCAAGCCTGCATCATTTAATGAAAGATTTGAGTTTTTAAAAACATTATGACCATCACCAGCTGCAATAAACATAGTCAAATCACTCTCAATAAATATATTATCTTCAAATAAAATTCCACTCTCTTCAAATCTCAAAATTTTCTTTCCAATTTGCTGTTTTATATCTAGCTTTTTATAAAGTTTATCCATAAGTTTTAATGCATTTTTTCCCATTCTTGCTCCTGGTTCACTCATCGGGGCAAAAAATGTCAACTCAAAATTATCTCTAATTCCAAGCTTTTGAAGTTTATTATGGAGATTAAAAAGAAGCTCAAATGCAGGGCCACCTCTAACATTGCTTGCATCTTTTGGATTTGCTCCAAAACCAATAGAGATTTTTCCATTACCTTTTACTATCAGCTTATCTATCTTATTTTTTAATTTTATTGATTCTTTTGGCTCCCCACAAATTGTTAAAGTATTAGAAATACCCTCATGACTCACTTTCCCACTGCCAATTGCGATAACTAAATACTCAAATTCATAAGTTTTATTTTTACAATAAATTTTTCTCTCTTTAGTTTTTATAACTTCAACTTCATCAATAATTAAATTAAATCCATGTACTTTTTTTAAGCTCTCTAAAGAGATGCAGTTATTTTCAAAAGAGGAGGTACCAACAGGTATCCAGATAGAAGTTGGATATATATATAAAAAGTCACGATTTGAGATAATCGTAACTTCAAAACCCTTTTTTCTCAAGTAAATTGCTGCTTCAACACCAGCAAATCCTCCACCTAAAATAAGAATATTTTTCATATATTTACATTTGTGGTCCAGCTTTAGAATAATCAAACTCCGCATCATCTTTAAGGTATTTTTTAAAATTCTCAATATAAAGCTTTGCTAAATAATCTCTTGTTTTAAGATATGATTCTCTACTCTCCCAAGCATGTTTTGGATTTAGTATAGTCTCACAAACTCCAGGTAAAGTTTCAGGAAAATGTAATCCAAATCTAACTGTTGTTCCAAATTTACTCTTTAAAATTGAACCATCCATAATAGCATCTATACAAGCTCTTGTAGTTTTTAAACTCATTCTTTTCCCAACACCATATGCACCACCACTCCAGCCAGTATTTACAAGATAGACATTTACATTGTGCTTCTCTATCTTTTCACCAAGAAGTTTTGCATATACTGTTGGATGTTGTGGTAAAAATGCCTCTCCAAAACAAGCAGAAAAAGTAGCAGTTGGCTCAGTAACACCTCTCTCTGTTCCTGCAACTTTTGCGGTATATCCACTTAAAAAATAGTACATCGCCTGCTCTTTTGTAAGCTTGCTAACAGGAGGAAGTACACCAAAAGCATCTGCACTCAAAAAGATTATATTTTTAGGGTGTCCAGCTTGCAAAGAAGCCTCATGATTTTCAATATGATCAATTGGGTATGAGACTCTTGTATTTTCAGTCTTACTAGCATCATTAAAATCAACAACACCATTTGCATTTGCTACAACATTTTCTAAAAGTGCATTATCTTTTATAGCTCCAAAAATTTCAGGTTCACTCTCGGCATTTAAGCCTATACATTTGGCATAACAACCACCCTCAAAATTAAAAACACCATCATCATCCCAACCATGCTCATCATCACCAATGAGACTTCGTTTTGGATCAGCTGATAGTGTAGTTTTTCCTGTTCCAGAGAGTCCAAAGAATAAAGCTGTATCTCCATCTTTTCCAACATTTGCAGAACAGTGCATAGGAAGTTTACCCTCTAATGGCAACCAGTAGTTCATCATAGAGAAGATTCCCTTTTTCATCTCTCCTCCATACCAAGTACCACCTATGATTGCGATATTCTCTTCAATATTAAAAATCACAAAAACTTCAGAGTTTAAACCATCTTTTTTAAAATCATCATTTACAACTTTACAAGCATTATATACAACAAAGTCAGGAGTAAAACCATCTAACTCTTCAACTTTTGGTCTTATGAACATATTTTTTACAAAATGAGCTTGCCAAGCAATTTCAGTTACAAATCGTACCTTTTTTTTACTATTTTCACTAGCACCACAAAAAAGGTCTTGAATATATATTTTTTTATTTGAAAGTTGCATTTTTACTTTTTCAAAAAGAGAGTCAAAAACATCTTTTGAAGTTTCAAAATTTATATCTCCCCAAGCTATATATTTGCTTGAGGGATCTTGTTTTACAAAGAATTTATCTTTAGGACTTCTACCTGTGAAGATACCAGTATCTACCATCGCAGCACCGCTACTAGAGAATTTTAAACCCTCTTCTTGCTCACGCTCTCTTAGCTCTTCATAAGTTGAATTATAAAAAACATCCTCCACATTAGCTAACCCTAAACTCTTTAAATCCTCAGCCGTGACCATAGTTTTCTTTTCCTTAATATTTTAATACAATATTATATTTACCTTAACCATAAAATCTACTTAAATATAGATATAAGTACACCAGCAGCAACAGCCGAACCAATAACACCCGCTACATTTGGACCCATCGCATGCATAAGTAATACATTTGATTTATTGTACTCTTGTCCTACTTTACTAACAACTCTTGCAGACATAGGAACAGCAGAGACTCCAGCCGCCCCAATAAGAGGGTTGATAGGATCTTTGCTATATTTATTCATAACTTTTGCCATTAAGACTCCAGAAGCAGTACCAACAGCAAAAGCCGCCAAACCGATAATCATAATTCCTAAAGTCTCAGCTGCTAAAAATTGATCAGATGCAAGTTTTGATCCAACACCAAGACCTAAAAATATAGTTACTATATTTATAAGAGCATTTTGCATAGTATCACTTAATCTCTCTACAACACCTACCTCTTTACAGAAGTTTCCAAAACAAAAAGCTCCAATTAAAGGAGCAGCATCTGGCAAAACCAATATAGTAAGTGAAAGTACAATAAGTGGAAAAATCATCTTCTCCATTTTAGATACTTGTCTTAATGTAACCATTCTGATTTTTCTCTCAGCTTCAGTTGTAAGTGCTCTCATAATTGGAGGCTGAATAACAGGAACAAGTGCCATATACGAATAAGCAGCAACGGCAATTGCACCTAAAAGCTCAGGAGCTAATTCACTGGCTATAAAAATCGATGTAGGTCCATCAGCACCACCTATAATACTAATAGCAGAGCTCTGCTGAAGTGTAAAATCAAAAATTCCAAGTTGAGATAAACTAGCTGCTGCAACTAAAGAGCCAAAAATTCCAAATTGAGCCGCTCCCCCCAAAATTGCAGTTTTAGGATTTGAAAGAAGTGGACCAAAATCGGTCATCGCTCCAACTCCCATGAAGATAAGAAGAGGAAAAAATTCATTTGCAATACCCATGTTATAGATAATACCAAGCATTCCATCATCTGCTCCTAAATTTGCGATAGGAATATTTGCCAAAAGTCCACCAAAACCTATAGGAATTAAAAGAAGTGGTTCAAAATTTTTCGCAACCGCAAGATAGAGAAGCGTAAGACATATAGCAAACATAATCAAACGACCCAAGCCCTGCTCAAAAATGGACATATCCTCGCCACTAGCAGTTTTCACGCCATCTTCTGGACTAATTAGTGCATTTAATCCTGTTGAGTTATAAAAACTTCCAAAAAGTTCACCTACTGATTTTGATTCATACTCGCTCTGTACAGCATTTTCATCAAACTCAGCAGCAGTACCTGCACTTGAGAGAGTTGGGAAAAATATTGCAAAAACTAGTGCAAAAGATAAAAGAAATTTTTTCATCTTTAAATTACTCCATAGTTGCTAGAAGTTGACCATCAGAAACAACATCATTTGTGTTAACATCTATACTTTTTAAAACTCCATCTTGTGGAGCTGGTATATCTATCTCCATCTTCATAGCCTCTAAAATCATAATAGGATCACCTTCTTTTAAAGTATCTCCAATGTTTGCAACTACTTTCCAGACATTTCCAGGAGTTTGAGAGAGAATTTCAATACTCCCCTTTCCTCCAGAACTCGCAGCTATTGCTACAGGTGTCGCTGGTGCAACATTTGTTACATTTGCTACTCCATCGTGTCCATCTGCTACATCTACATTGTAAGTTGTACCATTTACAACTACTGTATATTTTCCTGCCATTTCACCACTCCCTTTTGATATATTTGCTACTACTCCATCACTTTGTGTGCTATTTGAAGTATCATTTTTTCTAACATTTACTACCGCTTCACCTTTTAAAAATGAGATACCTTTTACATCACATGATGCTACTATAAAAATATTTTCATCATTCACTTCTAAATCATTTTCAACTAACATTTTTTCAAAATATTTTAGTGATTTTTTCTCATCACTATCAGCAATATCTCTTGCACTTTTTGCTGTTGGCTCTAACTTTAATTGTTTACTTGCTAACTCTACTATCTCACTATCTGGTGCAGTTGGAGTTTTACCAAAATATCCTAAAACCATCTTTCCATAACCATCAGCTATCTTCTTCCAAGGTCCAAACATGACATTGTTAAAAGCTTGTTGGAAATAAAATTGTGAAACAGGTGTAACTGATGTCCCATACCCACCTTTTTCTACAACCTCTTGCATAGCTTTTATAACTTCTGGAAATTTATGAAGTATTCTATTGTCTCTCATCATTTGAGTATTTGCAGTTAATGCCCCTCCTGGCATTGGAGAAAATGGAATTAATGGAGAAACTTGAATAGCCTCTGGTGGCATAAAATAATCTTTTAAACAATCTTTTAAAACATCTTCATACTCTAAGATCTTTGAAGTCTCTAATCCACCAAGGTCAAATTTTGTCCCTTTTGTGGCATGTAAAAGAGTTAAGATGTCAGGTTGAGAAGTCCCTCCACTAACTGGACTAGCAGCAAGGTCAATTCCATCAACTCCAGCCTCTAATGCAGCCAAATAACAAGACACACTAACTCCTGCTGTTTCGTGAGTATGAAGTCTTACATGAACATTTTCAGGTAGTAATCTTTTTGCCATTGAGATAGTCTCAAAAACTTTATGAGGGCTAGAAGTTCCACTTGCATCTTTAAAACAGACACTATCATAAGGAATTTCTGCATCTAAAATCTCTCTCAAAGTCTTCTCATAAAATGCCACATCATGAGCACCTTTACAGCCAGGAGGAAGATCCATCATAGTTATTACAACTTCGTGATTTAAACCATATTTTGTGATGCACTCTCCACTAAATTTTAAGTTTTCTACATCATTTAATGCATCAAAATTTCTAATTGTTGTTGTACCGTGTTTTTTAAACATCTTTGCATGTAAGTCTATTAAATCACTACTTGCTGTATCTAATAAAATTGTATTAACACCTCTTGCTAAAGTTTGTAAATTTGCCTCAGCCCCTACAATTTCACGAAACTTATCCATCATATCAAAAGCATTCTCATTTAAATAGAAAAAAAGACTCTGAAATCTAGCTCCTCCACCAAATTCAAAATGACTAATACCAGCATGCTTTGCAGCTTGTAAAGCTGGAAGAAAGTCCTCCATCAAAACTCTTCCTCCAAAAACAGATTGAAATCCATCTCTAAAAGTAGTATCCATTATATCAATTAATTTTTTTGCCATTTTTTACCTTATTTCTTTTTAAATTCAGTAATTGCGGCACTAATTGCGGCAATAGTTTGACTATCATCTTGCTTGTTTGAGCTAACTGCAGGAACAACAGGTGGAGTTTTTACCTCTTTTTGAGGAAAATATTTTTTAAATATCTTCTCTTGTATTTTAAGAATAACAACAAGTAAAAACAAAAATGTAAAAACAGTCGTCATGCCCAAAAACATAAACTTTAAACCTTCAACAGCAAAATTTACCTCCATAACCAATCCTTTTAAAATATATAGTATAGTTCCAAAATAATAACATATGCAATATTAAACAAAAGCAATAAGTTATTATAACTCTTCTTCAAGAAATTTTTGCATTTTTTTTCTTTGTAGTTTTCTTGCATAATCAGCTGCACTTAAATTAAAAGCATCTTTGATATTTACATCCGCCCCATGTGAAACTAAAAGTTTTATAAGATTAATATTTCCATAACATGCTGCTTGAATTATTGGAGTTAGTCCACTTTTTCTTTTAGTATGATTTGCATCTATCTTCTTCTCAATCAAAAGATACTTTATAAAATCCATATCTCCTAAAACTATCGCTTCATCAAAAATACTAACACCATCTCTATCAGTAAAATCTATATCAAAACCATTTTCAACCATAAATTTTAATGTATCAAAAGAGCATTTTTTATGAATAGCATAAAACATCAAACACTCATCATTTTCATTATCTTCGTTTTCTATAATTTGATTAAAATCTCCACCATCTTTTATATATTTTTTTATCTGCACATAGCTATCTAAGCCTATCGCTTTTTGAATATCAGACATATTTCCCCCTATATGATATATGTAAGGGACATTATAACAAAGTTTTTTGGAGTTTAAAAAAAAGAGAGTTTAACTCCATCAAGAAGATGGAGTTAAGTTAAAATAGAGTCTACTTAAGACCTTCGATATAAGTACCTAAAGCTTTGATGTCATCATCACTTAAACCTGTTACTTGACCTTTCATAAGACCTTTCATAGCTCCACCAAATGAACCATCTTTATAACCATTAAGTGCTGTTACAACATCAGCTGCCGCCATACCTGTAATAACTTTTGATTTACCTAAAGCCGCTTTTTCACCATTTGCTCCATGGCAACCTGCACACTTCTTATAAAGTGCGGCATCTGCCGCTAAAAAACTCATCGCACCTACTGCCATACATGTTAATATAACTTTTCTCATTAGTTAAATCTCCTTAACTTTAAAATTTTATCACTTCATCAATATAAGTAAAACTAATGAAGCAATTATTTTCATAATAGCACAACTATAATAAAAGTTTATAATACGATAATTATATTTTCAATAAATATCAATACAAAATAAATTATAAATATTTTTATTACAGATAAAAGAGGATTTTTCAGAAATTTAAAGAGAGTTTAACTCCATCAAAAAGATGGAGTTAATGTAGATATAAAAATTATTTAAGACCTTCGATATAAGTACCTAAAGCTTTAATGTCATCATCACTAAGACCTGTTACTTGACCTTTCATAAGACCTTTCATAGCTCCACCGTATGAACCATCTTTATAACCATTAAGTGCTGTTACAACATCAGCTGCTGCCATACCTGTGATAACTTTACCTTTACCTAATGCTTTTTTCTCACCATTTGCTCCATGACAACCTGCACATTTTTTATAAAGTGCTGCATCTGCTGCTAAAAAACTCATCGCGCCTACTGCCATCATTGTTAATGCTATTTTTTTCATAATTTTTTCCTTGTTTTTTTAATTTTAATGTAACTTTAAGTAATAAAATATTACTTAAGACCTTCTATATAAGTACCTAAAGCTTTGATATCATCATCACTAAGACCTGCCAATGGTCCTTTCATAATACCTTTCATAGCCCCACCGTATGAACCATCTTTATAACCATTAAGTGCTGTTACAACATCAGCCGCTGCCATACCTGTGATAACTTTACCTTTACCTAGTGCTTTTTTCTCACCATTTACTCCATGACAACCTGAACACTTCTTATAAAGTGCAGCATCTGCTGCTAAAAAACTCATTGCACCCACTGCCATACATGCTAATACTATTTTTTTCATTCTTACTTCCTCACTTTAAAATTTTTCTTACCCCTGTATTGTAAAAGATAATCGTGAAACAATCGTGAAAATTGTGTAACAATTTATATAACTACTCTATTTTCCCAAAAACTTTGTATTTTTCCCAATATATATCAATAGCTTCATCTAACTCTTCATCACTTAAATTTGTTTTTGATTTTACACCAAAGCGTCTTAGTTGGTCACTAGAGAGTGCTGAAGTTAACTCATCTGGATTTTTAAGAAAATAGGTTAATGCAGATTTAACAGATAACTCACTACTATATTTTACAAGATACTGAAAGAAAAATTTATCAATCCCAATAGAGAGTGGACTATGGCAAGGCAGGCAGTTTTGTTCATAAATATTTTGCTCATTCCTTTCCAAGGTTTTAGCAAAAACTAAAGTATTAAATATAAACATAAAAAAAATCACTTTTTTTACCATATCACACTCACTTGTGTTCCAATTTTTAATTTTGACTCTACTTTTAGAAGAAGTTTATACTCGTTTGCAATCTCTTTTACTATATTTAACCCCAAACCAAATCCACCCTCACTCTCATTAAATCTAGAATATCTATCAAACATAAATTTAATCTTCTCTTTTTTAATACCAACACCCCCATCTTCTATGCATAAATATCTATCTTTTAAAGTAATTTTTATAAAACTCCCCTTTTTATTGTATTTTATTGCATTTGAGATTAGATTATCAAGTAGTCTTGTTATTTTATATCTATCTATAAAAAGCATTATGTTTCTATCTAAATCCAAAACAACTTCAAGTTCTCTAGCATTTGATAAGACTTTAAAATACTCTACTCTCTCATCTATTAAAATTGATAAATCAATATCTTCATCTTTTGATTGTATCTGATTTCCTAATGCAACATAAGTTAGATCATTGTATAAATTTGAGATGGTTCTTGAAGCTATATCAATTCTTTTTATCTTTTTTGCATCTTTTTTATCAAGCTTACTCTCATCAATCATCTCTATATTTGTTAAAATTGCAGATATTGGGGTGTTTAACTCATGTGTTGTATCTTTAATAAAACGATTTAGAAGATATATACTATCTCGCATAGGTTTTAAAAATATCTTTAATAGAAAATAGCCAGCTATTAATAAAATAAAAAATAACATAACCCCATAAGCTATAACTTTCATTTTTACAAAACTAAGCCATACCTCATCATCATCAATTTCAACAACTATATACATAGCCCCAAGATAATAACTCTCAAGCAGTCTTACATAATGTATCTTATCTTTTATCTTATAAATTGAGCTATTTAAATTTGTCTTATTTTCTTTTAGAGTTGAAAATATTACTCTCCCGCTACTATCATAAATAGCTGAGTTAAAGTATGAAAATCGTGGATAAAATCGTATTTTATCAAAATTTTCATGTAAGTGTTGAAGCTTTGGGATTAACTCAAAAGAGTGCTGTTTTAATCTAGAATTTTGTTCTTGAAGCATACTCTCTTTTTGAAAATTATAGTAGATAAATGCCAAAAACAACAAAATCAAAAGTGATAAAAATGAGTATAAAAACAAAAAAGAGATAAGTGTTTTTCTCTCACTCTTTAATAAATTTATACCCCTGTTTTTTGATACTAACAATCTTCTCTTTCCCCAATATCTTTCGTAAATTTTTTATATAAGTTCTCAAACTTGCCTCAGAGTATGTCTCATCATAATCCCACAATGCATCATAAATCCTCTCATGGGAGAGTATCTGCCCTATATTTTGTAAAAATAGTTTTAAAAGTTTTGCCTCTTTGTTATTTAACGTTTCAATTTTCTCATCAATGTAGAGCATATTTGAACTTATATCATAATATATATTTTTTGAAATTTCAATTTTTTCACTACCATTGTGGTAAAAATCTCTTTTCAATATACTCTCAACTCGAACCAAAAGCTCTTTTAAAGCAAAAGGTTTTCTAATATAATCATCACATCCACTCTCATACCCCTCACTCAAATCATCGATAGAGTTCAAAGAAGTTATAAAAATAGCAGGAGTTGCAATATCACGCTTTCTAAGCTCTTTTAGTAAATCAAATCCACTCATCTGAGGTACTTTCACATCCAAAAGCAAAATATCATAACTATTTTCATAAATCTTATCAAGTGCATCTAATCCATCTTCAATCCCATCAATCAAATAACCCAAATCCTCAAAATACTCAACAACCGTCTCATTTAATGTTGGATCATCCTCTAAAAGCAGTATTCTCTTTTTTGACATCTCTATCCTTTTGTCTATTGTAACATAAATTTCGTTTAGCTATAATAGATTAAAATATTGAATTATAAGAGTAAAAAAATTGAGAAGATCTGCATTTACACTTTTTGAAATCATGATAGTTGTTTTAATCATTGGTGTTATTTACTCTCTAGTTTTAGGGACATTTGATCCAAAAAAAAGTGTTAAAGTCATCACACTTGAACATATAAAAGATGCTCTCTTGCCTCACTGGACAAAAGGGAAAAAAATTGAATTTTATGTATATGATAGATGCCAAAAATCTGCACTTTTAATAAATGATGAATTACAAGAGGAGATGAATATAGATATTAGTATTGATATTTTTAAAGATATAAAAGTTTACAAAAACGATATTCACTCTAGTGAGAGAGAGATAGAGTTTTCTCCTACTTTAATAGATGAAAAACTTCATAAAGTATGTTTTAAATATACAATATTTCCAAATAGCTCTTCATCCTCTTATGTTGTAAAAAGTGGAAAAAAATATTATGCTTTTTTTCCATACTTTAAAAAAACTTATATCACTTCAAAACTAAATGATGCTTTAGAGATGCAAAGGTCTGAAGAGTTTACAAAGATTAGAGTAGTAGATGAATAAAAAAGCATTTACACTTATAGAAGTTTTGGTGTCTGTTATCATACTATCTACTGTGGCTGTAATGCTTTTTGAAATTAGTACAAATAGCAAAAATAACTTCTCATATTTAACCAAAAAAGGGGAGTTTACAACTCTTTACTCTCTTGCTCTTATGCACAATGACCAAGCTTTTCACAACTCAGAAAAAAATCTTTATGAATTTATTAGAGATGATTATGATATAAAAGATGATGATTTTAGAAAATATCTAAAAGAGAAAAAAGTATACTATGATCATCAAGAGTTTACAACATTTGAGCCTTTGGGATCAAGTGAAAATAAAGATGATGATTCTAATCAAAGTATGAATTTTAAAATAGTTTTTGACAAAATACTTGTTGGAGATAAACAAAACTCCACTTTTATCTATAAGATGCATCTAAGGTAAATGATGAAAAAAGCTTTCTCTTTAATTGAACTACTCGTATCAATATTTTTGCTTGGATTAATTGTAAATTTTTTATATTCTGCAATTGGCAATTTACAAAAAACAAATATACTTTTTAACCAAAAAAGCCAAGAGGAACAAAATAAGCAGAAGTTATTAGATTTACTTTATGATGATATCTTCTTGGCAAGTGAGCTGGAGATTACAGGATCAAAAAACTCCACGATAAATCTTCTGACATCAAACTCAATTTATGATATTGAACATCCTTATGTATCTTGGCTTGTGAGTTATGAAAAAAACACTCTTTTAAGAGTTGAATCCGTCAAACCTTTTACAAAAATGACATCTGACAATGTAAATTTTTATCATATCACTCAGGTAAAAGAGGATTGTGAAAGATTTAAAATCTACCAATCAAAAGATAGAGACAATATCTTAATCCATATAAAGTTTAAAGATAAAGAGCCTTTAGTTTATGAGTTTTTCAAACCGATGAAAACAAGAGTTTCAAAAGATGTAAATGAGACAAACAAAACATCTCCAACTCCTGCAAATAATTAATTTGGTATAAGTGTCAACTTATCAAGTCTACTCCCATTTTCTCGTCCTCTTATGGTGAAAACATGTTCACCTTCTGTCAAGTTATAGATAAATTCACCTCCATTTTCTCGTCCTGCTACATTTGTACTTTTCCAACTATCTGTGTTTGGATGTATATCCCAAATATCTTCTGTAGAGTTATCCATCTTTACAAAAAACGAATCAGATATACCATTAGGTGCTATATATCTTGCTTTTAGCTTATAATCTCCAGCTTCAGCAATATTAAAAATAAATTTTGCACTCCCCTCACCATAATCTTTTGTTATATATTTTGAACCCGAAGCTGTCGTATCATCTCTTATGGACATAGGAGATAAAAGTATCGCATCTTCTGCTTCTATCTCTAAAACTTCATCAACAAGTGGTGGATTTGAAGGGGTAAACTCATCATCATTTGTGATAATAATCTTATCAAGCTTAGCTCCACCCTCTCTTGCTCTAATTAGCAAAGTGTGCTCTCCTTTTGTTAAGTTATAACTTTTTTCTCCACCATACTCTCTACCGTTAACTATATTGTATCTCCAACTACTCCCATTTGGATGCATATCCCAAATATCTTCCACATCTTCATCCATCTTTACAAAAAACGAATCAGATGCACCATTAGGTGCTATAAATCTTCCCCATATTTTATAAATACCAGCTGATTGAAGTGTAAATGTATATAAAGCACTACCACTTCCATTGTCATTTGTGATATATTTACCATTAAATGCAGTAGCACTATTTTTTACATACATTGGTGATGACAATACTCCATCTTCTGCCTCTAACTCTATAGTTTCTACACTTGGTTCTACTACTATTTGTTTTGCATGTTTTAATCTTGGTAACCAATGATTTGCTATTAATTTATCATAAACATGAACTTCTGAGAGTGTGATGCCTTTTGCACTTCCATAGTGGTTTTGCTCTTTGATTTTAATTTTGATATATCTTGCATCTACTCTCTCATCAAAAGGTATAAAAGTATAATTTGATAATAGTCCATAGTTTGGAAAACGACCTAAGTATCTTGAAGTTGCATCTCTAGGAAGTGACCAAGCTACAGGGTATAGATTGTGAGCATATTTTGCGCTTTTGTATGCATCTCTTGATCTATAGATAAAATCATCACTAACAGCACTCTCAACGATAATAGACTCAGGAAAATATGCATCCCAACTATCTTTATAAGAGTCAACTCTAACACCACCAACACTTTTAACTTCACCTAAATCTATCACAAGCTCAACTACTCCAACCCCTTTACTAAACTTTACAATATCATCCTCATCATTTTGTATCTCAACTTTTCCACCACCAGCATTTCCTCTACTACTTTTAGAGCCTGCAATAATTCTCCCATCAACTAACTGATTTTTTGCACCATGCCAAGGAGAGTGATTTAGTAAAATTGATTTGTTGATTGAGATAATATCTCCTATGTCATAATTTATCATGGGTATAAAATCTCTATTTCCCTTATCAATACCATCTAAGTAACCAATAGGAGCATAATTTTTTGGATCTTTATTTCCTTCAAGATGCATGCTTATCCAATTCATACGAGGCTGAATATCCCCACCTATATTTATCGAAAATTTATATGGTAACTCACCAACTTTTTGTGAAAATGTTCTAGTTATTCCTGCATCTTCATTTTGAGGTAAATGCCCATCTTCATTCTCATAATACTCACTCCAATTATATGTTATATATAGAGGTTTAAAAGGTACTTCTTTAGCCTCATAATCAATCTCCATGTGAAGTGCTTCGATATGAGCATAATTAAAAACCTCTACTTTAAACTCTATTTTTTTAACATTTTCCTCTTCAATATCCCAAGCTTCTAAGTGGGATTGGTTCTCTCTTTTATCTCTATTGTTTCTTGTAGAGAAATCATAAGTTGCAACCTCACTCCACTCACTCCAGCTACCATTATGCACTCGATATTTGATTTTAAACATATCTTTTTGGTTATCTTTTACTACAAATAAACCTCCAAGCCTAGCTTTTTTGATAGCTCTTGGTGCATCTAACTCATAAGTAACAAAGCCTTTTTCCCAATGATTTTTCTCCAAAACAGTATATAAATTTCCATAATTTTCATATGCTTCTAAGTTTTTATAATCTTTCACATAAAGCTTCCAAGCCTCAATATCACTCCAATAAATTTCATCATTTATACCATTTTCTAATTTTGTTAAAACAGGATTAAATGTTTTTGTCTGATATGAAGAGTGGTTATTTGCTTTTGCTACTGTTATTTCGTTCTCTCCTAACATCAGTTTTGGAAGTGAAGATTTTCCAAGCATTGTTACAGTTGATATTTTCATAGATTTTAAAGTAGCGGCTGTTAGATTTGATTTTGTATTTAATCTAACTCGAACTAAAAAATCAGTAACATGCCTTAAATCTTGGCTTTTTAGTGTTCCTTTTATCATATCTGAGATATTCTCTTTTATATTTATATCTCCCAAAGCCTTATTTTCCCATACAGGAAACCAAAAATTTCCACCACTACTGCTTGCTTCTATGATAATACTATCTTCAGGGTTTTCTCGCTTTATATCTGCTTCGATTAAAACACCAGTTACAAAGTTTGCCGAATCAACTTTAAAAACAACCAAGCCTTCTACATCTAATTGTGTAGGATAAATCATATCATTTGTAAGAGTAATTTTTTCACTTGTTTCAAAAGATAGAGCATCTTTTAAATCAGGCTCATAGACCCAAAGCCCATTTCCTCTATGGTGAGCTTTATATTTGTCATTGTCATTTAAGGTATAATCATTTACATCATTATAGTTATAATTTGGCCAAAAAAAGTCTTTTGAACTAAAACCTGCCAAGCCATCAAGATGACTCCAATACCTAGTATAATACTCATAATCTTCTATACTAATATCAAATCTATGAACACCATAATAACCCTCAGTTCTCTTCTCTTGCCAAGTAAGCTCTGGCGAATACTCATCATGTCTAAACCTATCAATCGACCAACCAAACAGATCTATACTAAGCCAAGCCTTGATAAAAGAAGCTCCATCACTATCTCTTGTTAAAGCTGTTGGGGTATTGTTTCTTGAGTAGTATGGATTTAAGGCATAGTCTTTCAAAGATGTAACAACTCCATTGTCATAATGTCCATAAGCAAATCCAAAAGACGGATCAAAAAAATGCAAAGCTCCATCATACTCTATCTCAGGCACAGTATGATCAATTGGTACATTTAAAAACGAAAGCTCATGACGACGACCTGTAAATCCAAAAGCACCCTCCCCCATTGCATTCATCAAAAGAGTCAAATCACTACACATTCCAAACTCAGTATTGTTTAAAAAAGCGATAGGATCATTCCACTGTCTTGAGTAGTATAAAGGTGAAGAATATGTCGTAAGCTGGTCAATCCAGTAACTCAAAATTATAGCTTTTTCGTTGTTACTCTCCCAATTGTCACCAATGTTTGAACCAAAAGTTTCGATATTTGATAAGTCTGGAACTTTATCACTTAAAACTTTCAAATGATAGATATTTGCAAAAAGAGTTTGTGAGATAAAAACCAACATTAAAGATAATTTTTTCAAATATAAAACCTTTATCCAAAAACAAAGATACTGTTTTTAGATAATATTATAACCTTTTGAGAAAGAAAAGTAAAGTATTATTTGCTTTAATGTTAATATTTTACTTTTTACGATCTAATAAATATAAAAAATTAGCAATAGCAAGAAGATTTGAAATTCATTTGAAAGTTGCAATAAAGGGCTATAAAACCCTAATATTGCAAAATAAAACTTATTGTGTTACTTTTACTTCAACAGGAGTTGATTCCCAAACACCATGTTTTGTACAGTATGATTGAGCTACAAGATTTAACTTACTTCCAGTTGGAACGATGTGAAATGTAACAGTTGCATGTGCTTTAATATTTCCTAAAGCTCCAGGTAAAAAATCAGCTCTTGCAAGCAGTGCTTCACCATTAAAAAGTGACATATTTGCAATAAAATGATCAAAATCATCAGGATGAGCATACTCATTTCCCATTTTTACAGTTACTTGAAACATCTCACCCGCTTTTGCACTATCTTCACAGTGAATAAACGGTGAATGTCTATCTATATAATCTTTTTTTGACTCTCTCTCTACAGTATCTATATCTACATATCTATTAATCTTTGGCATTTTTATCTCCTCATTTTTTTTAATCACACAAAGCGATTCTAGCACAAAATAATTAATATAGGATAAAACTACTCCTATATTAACTTTTAATCCCGTTAAGTCTAAGGAGTGCTTGACTATCAGGTTTTTTACCACTAAAAGCTATAAAACTATCCATAGCACTCCTGCTTCCACCTTTTGCTAAAATCTCATCATAATATCTTTTTGAAATTCTCTGGCTAAATATACCCTCATCAATAAACTGAAAAAATGCATCCGCACTCAAAACCTCAGCCCATTTATAACTATAATATCCAGCACTATAACCACCTGCAAATATATGAGCAAACCCCCATTGAAATTTATTGTACTTTGGTGGTTTTATAACAGCATAATTCTCTCTTACATCATCCAATATATTTTGAACATCTAAAGCAGATTTTTTTCCCATATGAACTCTCATATCAAAAAGAGCAAACTCAATTTGTCGCATCATGCCAAGGGCGGATTCAAAGTTTTTAGAGATTTTTAACTTCTCTATCATCTCATCACTCAAAACTTCACCATTCTCATAGTGAAAAGCAAAATCCTTTAAAACCTCACTCTCATAAGCAAAGTTTTCCAGAAACTGACTTGGAAACTCAACCGCATCCCACTCAACTCCATTTATACCACTTACATACGGCTCATTTACAAGACTTAACATATGATGAAGTGCATGACCCATTTCATGAAAAAGTGTAACAACATCTGATGGTCTTAAAAGTGAAGGGTTATCTCCAACACTTGGAGCAAAATTTGCAACTATATAAGCAACAGGAAGTACTTTCTTCTCATCTTTATCTATATGGTGAGTTACCCAGTCATTCATCCAAGCTCCTCCCCTCTTTCCTTTTCTAGCTTCTAAATCTATGTAAATTCTAGCTATCTTCTCATCATCTTTAAAAAGATCATATGCAGATGCACTTTTATGCCAAGTTGGAGTGTTGGCTAATTTAAATTTAATTCCTAAAAGTTTGTATGTAAAATCAAATAACCCTTTTATAGATCTCTCTTTTTCAAAATATGCCATATAAGCCTCATCAGCCACATCTAAAGATGCTATCTTTAACTTTTCACTATAATATGCCACATCCCAAGACTCTAACTCTCCTTCAAATCCTATGGAGTTTGCAAATTCTAGGAGAGTTTTAAACTCTCTTTGTGCTTGCACTTTACTACTTTTTGCAAGATCTTCTAAAAACTCTATCACATCTGCTGCTTTTTGTGCCATTTTAGGAGCAAGGCTAAGCTCAGCAAAGTTTTCAAATCCTAAAATCTTTGCCTCTTCATCTCTTAGAGCTAAAATATTTTCAATCAACTGTGAATTTTCTGGTGCTCTTGTTGTATATGCTTTATATAATCTCTCTTTTAACTCTCTATTTTTACTATAAGTCATAAAGGCTATAAATGAAGGTTGTTGTAGAGTAAACTTATAAACTTCTTTCCCATCGATTTCAACTTTTGCAGATTCTAAGTCTGATTTTGGAATCTGTTTTACATCTTGAAAATCTTCAACTATCATCTCATATGCATCTGTCGCTTTTAAGAGATTTTGAGCAAAATTTGTTGTAGCATCACTTAGTTCTAGATTTATTTTGGCTAATCTCTCTTTTTTAGTTTTCTCTAGCCCTACTCCACTTAATTCAAAAGACTGTATTGCATCTTTTAAAACTTTATTTTGCTCACTATTTAAAGTTTTTGACTCTTGTTTTTGTATCTGCTTAAAAGCTTTATAAATATCTTCATTTTGGCTAATCTCTGTACTATACTCTGTTAAAGCAGGAAGAAGCTCATTATAAACCTCTTGTGTTTTATCTGAGTTATTCACATAATTTAAGTGTGAAATTGGAGTAAAATAAAACTCCAATTCAAGTGATAACTTTTGATATGGAGTTAAGAAATTTTTATATGTTAAATTTTCAAATTTTAATAACCTCTGTATCTCTTTTTTATTTTCACTTATAGTATCTAAAACCATCTCTTTATGTTTTAGTAAATTCTCCTGTGTTAGTGTAAAATCTCTTATGCCCATCCCCGACCTTTTTAATTTTTTTGATAAGTGTACCCTTTGGTAACTAAATTAAAATTTAAAATTGAAGATTTTAGCTTTTGTGAATTTTTTATTGCAAATATATAAAGAGATCTTGCTTATATCCGATTATGAGTGAAAGGATTAAAGAATGAAACAGATTTTACCACTAATTGCTACACTTTTATTAACAACATTTACTCTTACAGCTGATGACTATAAAGCTACTCATCAAAAAAATATTAATCAAGAAACAGATATAAAAAATGCCTATAAACTCATAAGTGATATTTTAATTAAAGAGAAAAAAACTTCTACAAAGAAAGAGCTTACATTTGCTGATGTATCTATATTATTAGAGCCAACTATCTCTTCTACCATTAACACTTCTGTATATGCAAAAGATGTTATTGTCTCAAAAAATGGTAACTTTGCTTATATAGCTGATTCTCGTTCTGGTTTGCAAATTGCAGATTTAAAAAGTGGTAAAATAATCCATAGTGTAGATACTCCAGGCTCTGCACTAAATCTTGCAATATCTAGTGATGAGAAGTACATTTTTATAGCAGATAAAGATTTTGGTTTACAAGTTGTTGATATAAAAACTCCAAAAGATGCAAAGATTATCGGCTCTTTAAAAACTTCAAGTGAAGTAAAAAGCATCTCATTATCAAAAAGTGGAAATATCTTGTTTATGGCAAATGATGATGCTGGCATAATGCTTGTAAATTTAATAGATAAAAAAAATCCAATTATATTAAAAACATTAAAAACAGATGGTTATGCAGAAGCTATAACTATCTCTAATGATAACAGATATGCTTTTATAGCAACTGGAGCCTTTGGACTTCAAATTATAAATATACAAAACATAAGCTACCCACACACAATCTCAAAAATCGATACTCCAGGTTATGCCCAAGGTGTTACAATCTCAAAAGATGCTAAATATGCTTTTATCGCTGATGACAAAGAGGGTGTACAGATAATAGATTTGAACAATATCTACTCACCAAAGATTATCTCTTCACTTAAGACGAAAAGTAAAACAACAAATATCACCCTCTCAAAGAGTGGTAAATATGCTTATATTTCAGATTACGAGTCTGGCATAAGAGTTGTTGATATATCAAAAATTAGGCATCCAAAACTTTTAAACACTTTAGATACAAAAAGTTTTGCAGAAAACATTACACTCTCAAACGAGGAAAATAAAGCTTATGTAGCTGATGGATGGGAAGGTCTTGTAATTGTAGATATATAATTTTTTACAAAGTGCAAAGTATCACTTGACACTTTTGCTTTTTCATGCTAAACTTCCTCTAACTATTTGAAAAGGATTTATCGTGAGTATAAAAATGGCAGAGCTTACAAAACTAAGCAACACTTCAAAATCAACAATCCTCTTTTACATAAAAGAGGGACTTTTACCCCACCCAAAAAAACCAAAACCAAATGTGCATCTTTATGATGAAAACTCTGTAGAGATTATAAACTTTATAAAATACCTCCAAGAGCATTTAAACTATACAATTGTAGAGATAAAATCTATCATCAATGACAATAAAATCGACTTTAAAAATGATAGTAAAAGAGTTATAAATTATCTAATAGCACTAAATGGAAAAAACAAAGAAGAAGAGATAGAAGATATCAAACTAAGAGCTAAAAACTTTAATATAGATGCAGAAGTTTTTGAAACTTATGCAAAAGTTGCAAAAAAGTTAGCTAAGTTAGAGTACGAAATGGGAGCTAAACTATTAGAAAAAAACTCAAATAATGATAAAAATCTTCTTCATAAACTACTTTTTGATATTATATTAACTTATAAACCTTATATTTTAAATAAAGCGACTTTAAAAGAGCATAAAAAAAGAGTTATCAAAAATACAAAGGAGAATAGATGAACGACAAACTACTAGATATAAGGGGTCTTTTCCCGTACATTATAGTTATTTTTCTAAACACAATTGTTGATCTTGGAGATAAAATTTTACTTCAAAACACAGTTTTCAAAATCTACGATGGTTCAACCCAAATAATGTTAACAGCCCTTGTAAATGGCTTAATACTTTTACCATTTGTGATGTTTTTTACACCTGCTGGATTTTTAAGTGATAGATATAGAAAAAATTGGATTTTACAACAATCCTCAAAACTAGCACTTGTTATAACTATATTTATCTCCATCTCCTACTTTTTTGGATTATTTGAAATTGCACTATTTTTGACATTTATTTTAGCCTTTCAAAGTGCTATATTTTCTCCTGCAAAATATGGTCTTATAAAAGAGTTATTTGGCAAAGATAGATTAACTGAAGGAAATGCGATAGTGCAATCTGTAACTATAGTCGCACTTCTGCTTAGTTCTGTTTTATTCTCATTTGCTTTTGAGTGGTTTATCGATACAAAAGAGTTAGCAAGTGGAGAGATTTTAGAAAATATCTGGCCAATTACTCTGGTTTTTATCGCACTTGCTGCTTTACAGGTTCACTTTACAAAGATTATCCCATCAACTGTTGAAGGTGATAAAACTCTTGTATTTGAGAGAAAAAAGTATTTAAGATTTGGTTATCTAAAAGAGAATTTATCACTAGCTTTTTCAAATAGAGTTATTTTAGAGAGTATTCTTGGTCTTGCCATCTTTTATGCAGTTACACAAGTCATCTTGGCTATCTTTGGTGTACATTTAAAAGATGTTGCGGATGAACACAATACAATAATAGCACAAAGCATAATGGCAATGGCTGGAGTTGGTATAGCAGTTGGTTCAATTTTGACAATGAAACTTTCAAAAAACTATATCGAAACTGGTCTACTACCTATCGGTGTTGCAGGTGCAGCTCTTTCTATCTTATTTATAACAAATAGTTCATCTCTTTATCTGCTTGGATTTGAGTTTTTTACTTATGGTCTATTTGGTGGTTTTTTGATAGTTGTCTTAAACTCTTTAATCCAGTATAGAGCAAAAGAACATGAACTTGGTCGTATAATGGCTACAAGCAATTTTGTTCAGATGTTTTTAATGCTTATATTTTTAATTTTAACTATGCTTGGAGCTATTTTTGAAGTTTCTACTTCTAGCATCTTTACACTTTTAGTTTATGTTATGATACTTGGTGCTATTTATGCTTTTATAACTTTGCCTCAATTTCTGCTTCGTCTTATCTTTAAATTAGCTGCAAATTTTAGATACAAGTTTTCAACTTATGGTTTAAAAAACTTCCCAAAAGATGGTCCAGCTCTTCTTCTTGGAAATCATGTTAGTTGGATTGACTGGATGATAGTATCAATAGCTAGCCCTAGACGAATTAGCTTCGTGATAGAGAGAAGCTTTTATGAGAAGTGGTATTTAAAACCTATATTTAAATTTTTTGGACTAATTCCTATATCTTCAAAAGCTTCTCGTGAAGCATTTAGAGATATAAGATCTAAACTTGATGAGGGTAAAATTGTAGCTATATTTCCTGAGGGTGCAATAAGCAGAAATGGACATTTAGGAGCTTTTGCTAAAGGGTTTGAGTTTGCTTTAAAAGATAGTGATATCCCTATCATTCCTTTTTATATTCACGGTCTTTGGGGAAGTAGATTTTCATTTGCTCACAAAAAACAAAAAGATAATGTAAAAAGTCAGATAAGAGATGTATCTGTAACTTTTGGAAAAGCTCTTCCAAGCTCCACAACAGCCATAGAGCTTAAAAAAGTGATGTTTGAGCTTCAGATAGAGGCTTGGAGCATATATATAGATACTCTAAAACCTCTTCCAAATGCTTGGCTTAAAATGGCAAAAAGAAAAGGAGAAAAACTAAGTGTTGCAGATGCAACAGGAACGAAGTTAAGCAATCACAAACTAGCAGCTGTTGTAAGAGTCTTTTCACAAAAAATTGAACAAAACTCAAAAGATGAGCAAAATGTAGGAATCATAATGCCAACCTCAGCTGGAGCCGCTATCATAAATTTGGCAACTTTAATGCTTGGAAAAACAGTAGTAAACCTAAACTACACATCAAACAACCAATCATTAATCCATGCTATAAATATGGCAGAGATTAAAACTATCTACACATCTAAACAATTTTTAGTAAAACTAAAAGCCAAAGGAATAGATATAGATGAAGCTTTAGATAGTGCTAAAGTTGTATTTGTTGAAGATATCAAACAAGATATTAAAAAGATAGATGTTCTAAAAAATTGGGCTTTGATGAAACTTTTGCCTGCTTTTTTATTAGAGAAGATGTGGATTAAAAAGAGTGATATAAACGATGTAGCTGCCATACTCTTTAGTAGTGGAAGTGAAGGAATGCCTAAAGGAATAGAGTTAACTCATAAAAACTTTATGGGAAATGTAAAACAGTTTTGCAATGTATTAAATTTAAAAGATGATGATGTCATCATGGCTACACTTCCAACTTTTCATGTATTTGGATTAACCGTCTCTACTCTTGCACCACTTATAGAAGGTGTACCTTTTATCTGTCAACCAGATCCAACAGATGCAGAGGGTGTTGGAAAATTAACAGCTAAATTTAGAGGAACTCTTCTTTTTGGAACATCTACATTTTTTAGAATTTACACTAAAAATAGAAAACTAATCCCTCATATGTTTGAAAGTATCCGTTTTGTAGTCGGAGGGGCTGAAAAAGTATCTAAAGATGTAAGAGAAGGATTTAAACAAAAATTTGGACTCCAAATCTATGAAGCTTACGGAGCTACTGAAGCCACACCAGGAATAAGTGCAAACATACCAGATGCATTAAATACAAAATATTGGAACCTTCAAATCGGACAAAAAGTAGGAACAGTTGGAATGCCTTTTCCAGGATCCACTTGCAAGATAGTTGATCCTGAGAGTTATGAAGAGTTACCTGTTGGTGAAGAGGGTATGATAATTTGTGGTGGGATGCAAATTATGAAAGGTTATTTAAAAGATGAGAAAAAAACTAAAGAAGTAATTATAGAAAAAGATGGCATTCGCTGGTATATCACAGGAGATAAGGGAAGAGTTGATAATGACGGCTTTTTAACCATAGTTGATAGATACTCAAGGTTTGCTAAAATTGCAGGAGAGATGATCTCTTTGGGTGCTGTTGAAGAGGCTATACGAGATATACTTCCTGATGATATTGATATAGTTGCAGCAAATGCTCCAGATGCAAAAAAGGGTGAAAAAGTGGTACTCCTTTATAATGGAGAGATAGATGAAGATGAGTTAAAAAAGCTGATAAAAAATTCTAAATTAAATCCACTTATGATCCCTAGTAAGTACTATCTACTTGACAAGATGCCAAAACTTGGAAGCGGTAAGACGGATTTAAAAGAGGCTAAAAAAATAGCAACAAAGCTTAGTAGTGCAGACGGTTGATGTACATGCTCATCTTCTAAATAAAGATGTAAAATTTGATAGAATTTACGATCGTTTAGCTATCATCTTTTTTGCATCTAAGCTTGGAATAAGTGCAAAAGAGCTTATAAAAAATCCATATCTAGCATACACACAAGGATTAGTAAAAAATATAAGAGAGTCAAGATATATCAAAAAATCTGTAATTTTTGGAGTAGATGCAAGGGTAGATAAAAAAGGTAATACTCTCCACAAAGATATAACCGTCTGTGCCACAAACGATGACTTATTAGAGTTATATCTTAAAAACCAAGATATAATAATCCCTTTTTTCTCAATCAATCCAAATCGCCCAGATGCATTAGATTTGATAGACAAATACCACGATTTAGGTTTTAAGGGAGCTAAGTTTTTACAAAATTACTGGGGAGTTGACACAAGAGAGAAGAGATTTTTACCCTACTTTGAAAAACTAAAAGAAAAAAGTCTGCCATTAATTGTTCATATCGGAAGTGAGAGTTCAGTTCACTCATACAAAGAGTGTGAAAGTATAGAGATGCTCTCTCATCCCCTTGAAGTTGGGGTGAACACAATCTGTGCTCATATGGCTCTAAGTTATGAGAGTTTAAAAATCTTTAAAGCACTTTCAAAAAATCCTAAAAATTTCAACCATGAGTATTTTCAACTTTTGAAGATGCTAGAGAATTATGATAACTTATATGCAGATATATCTGCTCTTCTTACACCCACAAGAGCTAAAGTTTTAAAACATTTGAGTGAGCAAAAACAGATACATAATAAGCTTCTTTTTGGTACTGATTTTCCTGTTCCTTTTACTACGGTTTTTAATACTCACGGTTTAAACATCAAAAAAAGTTTTGAAATTTCAGGTGAAAAAAACCCTCATGATAGATATGTGAAAATGATTTTGGAGTTTTTTAATGAGAAAAATGAAATTTTTAGTAATTATGAGAAAATAGTAGTAGATTAATTTGAATCTTCTGCTTTAGCATTTGGATATATATCTGCCATTTTAACACTTGTAAGAACTAAAGTTTTGAAATATTTAAGCACTCAAAAACAGATTTACAATATATCATATAAATAGCTTGTTACGAAATTAATAAATTTCATTCTTCTAAGAATATTGATGGCAATATTTCTGATAATTACATGATTTTATCAACAATTGCTTTAACTTTTATATCCCAGCTATTCTCTTTTGCATAATTTTTAGACTTTTCTATGTACTCTTTATCTCCTAAGCATCTTATTGCCTCTTCAATTTTTATAACACAATTATCTTTATCCATAACAAAGACAGTATCATATTTCATACACTCTGGCAATGAGGTAGAAACAACAGGTTTACCAGATGCAAAATATTCATACAACTTTACGGGTGAGACACTTTTTGTTAATTCATTAACTTTAAACGGCAATATAAAGATATCTACATCATGTGTAAGAGTTGGCAACTTTTCATAGGGTTGATGACCTAACATCTCTATATGTGGATTTTGTTTTAATCTATTAAACTCTGGATCAACAATAGGTCCAATCAATTTAACTTTTAAATTATCTCCTTTTGCAATCTTTTCAATCAAATCAATATCTATCCACTTCTCTAAAGCACCATAAAAACCAACTGTATACTCTTTATTTTCTATATATAATTCATTATGATTTATATTAAAGTGTTCAACATTAACACCATTAGTTATGAGCAGTGACTTTTGCTTATATATATCTGGTATTTTTTCATAAAGCTTATCAGATGAAGCCAAAATCAAATCTGCCCGCTTTAGCATAAATGCATGTTTATCTATGGTATCACTATTGAATCTAGGGGTTATGTCTATCTCATCTAAACAATCATATATCAAAAATGACTCTTCATCATCTTTGATGTAAAAATAGTGATCAATTGGCCAATATGTATATATAATCTTCTTTTTCAGATCAAATATTGAATTTCCATTTATTCCATCATTGATAAGAAAAAAATTATCTTTGATTTCATCAATACCCTTTATATTATCATCATTTACAAACAGTGCACCTGTAAAATAAAAAGTGGGAAAGTAATTACTCATATGTGTTGCTATATGCTGTGGTCGCTGTTTCATATAATTATAAGGTATCCCCAAAGGCACAACAAAGCAATAATCATCAAACTTTTGATAAAAATTTTTATAGTATTTTGATGTATAAAAACCTCTTAAAGCTCTAAAGTTTAAGAAATTCGGAACAATTTTATAAGCATATTTTAGTGATATTCTTTGTATAAACTCTTTGGGATTGGAAATAAAGCGTTTTAATATTGTATTCAAATCTATTACTTAAATAACATAAAATTTAAGAAGAACATCAATTACATTCTGACACTCTTTTTGAGTTATTTTATGCCAAATAGGCAATCTAATCAATCGTTCACTCTCTTTTGTTGTATATTTATTATTACTAAGCTCCCCAAATTTCAAACCAGCTTCACTGCTATGTAAAGGAACATAATGAAATACTGCCAAAACACCATTATCAACCAAAAACTTTAAAATATCAGTTCTCTCTTTTAAATCCTTAACTTTAATATAAAACATATGAGCATTATGTACACATTCATTTGGAGTACTTGGAAGAACAATAAAACCTTTATCTTCTAAATCTTTTAAATTTTCATAATAATATTGCCAAGTTTCTAATCTATCCTGATTTATCTCATCAGCCTTTTCCAGCTGCCCCCAAAGATAAGCAGCACTTAACTCATTTGGCAAATAACTACTTCCAATATCTACCCAAGAATACTTATCTACCATGCCTCTAAAAAATAGACTTCGATTTGTCCCTTTTTCTCTTATGATTTCAGCTCTATCTATAAACCTTTCATCATTAATGATTAAAAGACCGCCTTCTCCACCACTTGTATAGTTTTTAGTTTCATGAAAACTAAAAGTGCCTAAATGACCAATTGTGCCAAGTGGTTTTCCTTTGTAAGTTGACATCATTCCTTGTGCTGCATCCTCAATGACAAATAAATTATGCCTATTTGCAATATCCATTATAAGATCCATCTCACAACTTACACCTGCATAATGTACGGGGACTATAGCTTTTGTTTTATCTGTAACAGATTGCTCTATTAATGTTTCATCTATATTCATCGTATCTGGTCGTATATCTACAAATACTATTTTTGCACCACGAAGAACAAAAGCATTTGCAGTAGATACAAAAGTATAACTAGGCATAATCACTTCATCACCCTCTTGTATATCAATCAAAATAGCCGCCATCTCAAGAGCATGTGTACATGATGTGGTTAATAATGCTTTTTTACATCCTAATTCTTTTTCAAACCATTGATGGCATTTTTGTGTAAATTGCCCATCACCAGATATCTTACTACTTTGCATAGCTTGCAAAACATACTGCTGTTCATTCCCAGTTAGAGGTGGTTTATTAAATGGTATCATTTTACATACTCCTACTTGTAACTACTATCCCTGCGACAATTAACAACAAACCAACTATCTTCTGCCAAGTAACAGGCTCATGAAATATAAATACTGATAGTAAAAATACCAATACAAATGCACCACTCATAAACGGATAAGCAAAACTCAAATCAAACTTTGTCATTGCAGCCATCCAAAAAAATGATGCTATAAATGCAGAGAGAAACCCACTAAAAATCCATGGATCAAATAACAACTTTGCTAAAAACATAATCTTATCACTAGCAAGTACAGGCAGTTCACCAACTCCTGAGATTCTCCACTTTAAAACTATCTGTCCATATACTGTAAAAAATATAGTTCCGAAGATATAAAAATAACCCATTATTGGAACCTTACTCTAAATTTTTTTAATGGCAATAAATCATTTCCATCATTATCAATAAGCTCTTCTATTTTTAGCAAACCTTTTTTACATACAACTATCGGATGTCCACGATCTATAAATAATACCTTTCCAATATCTCGTATTTCCAATTTTACATCAGGATATTGACTAACTTTTAATACCCTTACTAATTTATTTTCCATTACTGAAGATGCTCCTAAATATGGATATCCTACAGCATTTATAAAACGCTCAATTTTAGAAGATTTCTGATCCCAATTAATACAATAATCATTACTGTCTCGCCATATACTATATGTAGCTTTTTTTTCATTTTGTGATTTAACGATTAAAGTATTATTTTCAATAAGTTCCAATAATTCTAATACTATCTGCACATATAAAATTGATATTTTTTCTATTACTTTTTGTATTGTAATAGGATAATTAATTTTTATTTCCTTTTGAGAAAGAATATCTCCACAATCAAACTTTTTATCAGCAAAAATAGCAGTTACACCTACTTTCTTTTCCTTATTAATTAAGGCATTCACAAGAGGTGCAAACCCTCTATATTTCGGTAAAAGTGAGTCATGTAAAATTATTAAATTATGACTATCATCAATTATCCAACGCCATCCTACAACAATTTTATATATATTCTTTTTCTTTTGATAATTTTCAGAAATATTTTTTCGATCAAAAAACTTTATATGATTTTTTATGCATAATTCTTGTATATCATTGTAATAGTCATCTTTAACACTTTTATCTTTACTCCCTACAACATGTAATATTAGTCTATTTGAATACTTTTCAATAACTGCTTCTAGAGTTTTTTTACCTTTTTCATTCATTAAATACAAAATTATTTTCATATTATCTCTTTAATTATATATGTAGGTCTATTTTTTGTTTGATCAAATGTTTTTCCAACATATATACCTACAATACCTTGTATCATCATTATTAAGCCACTAAGCAACCATAAAGTTATCATAGTACTAGCCCAGCCTGGTACTGTATAGTAATTTAACAAAGCCAACATAAAAAGAATTACTGAAATTAATAGTGAAGTCAAAGAAATGAAAAAACCTAATTTAACAACTATTTTTAATGGTTTGTCTGAAAAAGACAACATGACATCAATCGATAACGAAAGGAGTTTAAACAAAGAATAAGATGATTCACCTTCATAGCGTTTAGAATGTTTAACAGGCATCACAGCCAACTTAAAGCCAACCCATCTAACCATAACAGGAAAATATTTAAGATAATCATTCATGTCTTTTACAGCATTAATAACTTTCTTATGATAAATACCAAAATTAGCTATAGATGCATCTTGTTCTGTGCCAGTTAAATAACTTAAAACCTTATAAAAAATCTTTGAACCAATTTTTTTAAAAAAACTATCTTCCCTTTCTATTCTCTGTGCTAACACTACATCATAACCCTCTTGGGCTTTGTTATATAGTTTAATAATCTCCTCTGGCTGATCTTGCAAATCACAATCCATAACAACAACCCAGTCACCTTGTGCATAATCTATACCAGCTGTAATAGCATAATGTTGTCCAAAGTTTCTTGAAAAATTAATTCCCTTAACCCTTTTATCTTTTTTAGATAACTCTTGAATTACACTCCATGAGTTATCTGGACTAGCATCATTTATCATGATGATTTCAAAATTTTCAGTTATAGTTGATAGAGTTTTTTCTAATCTTTCATATAATAATCTTAAACTTTTACAACAACCGTATACGGGGATAATTATTGAAATTAAAACTTTATTTCTCACATTTTGTTCCTAATTTTTTGAATATATATATCATTCTCTGTATTTATCTGCAAAAACATTCAACTTCATACTTTTTAAAAAATTAATATCTTCCACAGAAAACCCCCCTCCTCCAATAATCCAATCTGCTGGTCGTTTACTCAAATTTTCTTCATAATTTTGAATCAATTTTACCTGTTGAGAATTTATCTTATTTAAATATAAACCAAAAATCCACTGTTTTTGAACATAATAAACTTGCAAAGAGAGCAAAATCAATAAAATAGCCATATAAAAATACTTAATAGAATTTTTTGATTCAAAATATATATACATTCCTATAATCCATACTACACCAATACCACCTAATTCAAAAAATTTAGTATTTCTTGGCGAAGCGACCATATAAGGAGAAAAATCCCCAGGCGGATATCTATAAACTATAACCGCTATACAAAACAAAACAGAAAAAGTAATTAAGGACAATGGAGCCCATGTATATCTCCAATATTTTTTATTAAAAAATTGATATACAGTAAAAATATACAATAACATAATACCAAATGCTAGTAATTCAATACTTTTATCGTTAAACCCTAGCTCTTTTAAAAAATTATAATTTAATACTCCATTTGCTATTCCAATTGAAAAGCTTTTTAAGAAACCTACAAAATCGTTATAAAATATATCATATAGACCTATCAATAAACTCTCTTTATATTCTGTTTGAAATCCAATAAAACTTAAAAAAAGTTTTTGAAGAACAAGAATAATAAACAATAATAATATAATCCTCATATAACTTGAATTCAATTTTTTATTAATTACTAAAGCTAAAAAACCAATAACCAATAAAGTAGCAATTACAATTTTTGAAATATCAATATAAATAAGAGATAAAAAAAGCGTTGCTAAAAAGAAACCAATAAAAGCTGATATATTCCATTTCTCTGATTTATCAAACAGATAAAGTAATACAAAAAATAAAAACAATGCAATATTAGAAAGTGCCACTAATGACCAATCATATTTAACACTACTATTTAAACTAAACAAAATACTTAAAAGCACAATAAATAAAAAGGTTGTAAATAAATTTTGTTTTTCAATACTTTTAATATAGATTTTTAACAATATTATCGACATCAAAACTTGAAAAAATACTCCAAACAAAGCCTCATATGTCATATTTAATGAAAAAACCTCTGCATTAACTATAAATGCTAATGCAGTTAATGGCTGAGGGTGATGATCAAACCATAACATAAAAAATTCAAATTTATTTTCAAACCATGGTATTAAGTATATATCAATAAATCTCCAGCCATCTGATCTTACAAAAGATCCCGCAGTTGTATATGTATACATAAGTACATTTATTGAAAAAAGTACGATAAAAAATAATTTAAAATATGTATAACGAATCATTTAATTTTCCATTCTATATTTATGCGGTATCCACTCACCATACCGGCTCTCAAAAATAGCCTTATTCTTCTTAAAAAGCTTCTCTTTCCACTCTGGATCTTTATCAAAAGAGGCACCCAAATGATGATGAATAAAAACATCATCCGCACAAACCAATCTATATCCAGCACTTTTTATTTTTTTACAATAATCATCATCTTCAAACATACCAATAGTATATATCTCATCCAAAAGACCAATTTCATCAATAACTTCTCTCTTGATTGCAACACAAAAAAATGCCAATACCTTCATTTCATACTGCTTTAAAACATTTTTATAATATATATCATATGACTTTACAATCATCTCATCTAAACTATCATATTTGATATCTATTTTTGATTCATTTCCAATATTATTTGTTCTAGGTCCAACCATTGCTATTTTGTCATCATTAAAATATTTTAACAAATTTACAATCCAATTTGGTGTAACATAAGTGTCATTATTTAACAAAATAACATAATCACCACTTGAAGCTTTTATACCAATATTATTACCACCTGCAAATCCTGAATTTTCATCATGTAAAATTACTTTTATATTGTCTCTACTCTGTTCATATTTTGTTAAATACTCCCTAGTACCATCACTAGATAAGTTATCAACTATGATGACTTCACAGTTTTCATAGTTATTAAATCGCTCCATACTTTCTAAACAATTTTTAGTAAAATCAAGATTATTGTAAGTTACAATCACTATCGATACTTTAGGCAAGTTTATTTTCACTTCATCTATTTTTTGAGCGATCATTTTATAGCGGCTTTGCCAATCATTTGATTTTGAGAAGTTAATTCTTGCTTGTTGTTTGATTTTTGAATCATTTTCTATAGCATCTTTAATTTTTTTGATAAACTCTTTTAAATCTTTAGCAGTATATACAACATTACCCATCATCACTACTTCAGGCAATAAGGTACTAACAACAGGCTTTCCAGAAGCTAAATACTCATATACTTTAACAGGGTTCGTTGCATATGTAAGCTCATTAACTTTAAAAGGCATAATACAAACATCAAAACTATACAAATATTTTGTCAATTCAAGATACGGTATCTCCCCAACCAAAGTAATATTATCCATTGCTTTTAAACCTTGGACATTATCACATCCATGCATTGCACCAATAAGTATAAAATCATAATCTGAATAATATTTTGCCAACTCTATTACCAAATCAGCATCAAACCAACTTGATATCGCACCATAATAGCCTATTTGTTTTTTTGTATTATTATGCACTAATTGAGTTTTAGTATTAAAGTAACTAAATTCACATCCATTTCTAACCAATATAGCATTTTTATTTTTTTTAGAAAATCGCTCATATAAATCTTGCGAAGATAAAATTAATAAATCACTTTTTGCCATAGCCACATTTTCAAGCTCAATTAAATACTTTGAATCATCGCCAAAGCCTGCATGATAATCCATACAATCATAAATGGTAAATGCACCACTAAGCTTATATGCTATATCAAACCAAAATGGATGGTCTATAATTGAAATTCTTCTATTTATAAACAACTCTTTTTCTAGTTTTAGCATACTTAATAATAAAAAATCAATACTCTTTTGATTTAAAGCATCTTTATAAATATTTTTATTTTCATCCAAAAAAAGTGTTACATTTAAAATACCTTCTTCAATCTCACTCAAAAAATACCCTGGATTTTTAGAGATATGAAAAGTTGTACTAAAGTAGATAACTTTATATCCATCATTTCTAAATTGTGAAGCGATATGCTGTGGTCTTTGGATACGAAAATTCCAATCTATCACAGGAAAAACATATAGCACCCTATCTAATTCAAAATTTATCTCTCTTGCTAATTTCATATGAGTGCTTATATTCATCTGTTTTTGGCTATAGATATTTTTTAATTTTGTATAATTTTTCTCACCTGCTAATAATTTTATAGTTTTTTTAGCGACCTCTTTAGCTTGGTGATTATTTAAAGGGAGTATCTTTTTTATAACTCTCTTAACACGATTTTTAATACGCATAGACTCTACCATCTCAACCAAAGTAGCAACTTTGTTTTCTAAAGCTATATTTTGTTGCTCTTTTTCTTGAAGATAAAGTTCTTTTT
>JAMOMC010000111.1 GCA_027068765.1 Campylobacterales bacterium | reverse complement strand
TCTTTTTCTTGAAGATAAAGTTCTTTTTGTTGAAGCTGAAGTTCTTTTTCTTGTGTTCTTTTTAACCTGTCAATATAAATCTTATTTTCTTCTTTTAACTGTAATGCCCAACTGTTTTGTTCATTAAGCTGTTTTTGCAATTCAAATACTCTACTAATATTTGAATCATATAAACCATTATCTATTCGATAAGATGATATTTCTAATGTAGAAACCTCCTGATTTGAACAAAGAGAAATCAAATATTTTCCATACTCTAAATTTTTACTAATATTTTGGATACTAGCCGTTTGTTCATGTGTAATAAGATTTACCACCTCATGTCTTTGATAAAATGTCTTAGTGTACTTAAAGTATCTAGATATAAATTCATTCCATTCTTTTTCATAAAACTCTTTGACATGATACTCATTATGATAATCATATAAATCTGAATAATATTTTTTATCAGGTGTCGATATGATTAATAAGCCATCATTTTTTAAAACTCTTTTTATCTCTTTCAAAAAAACTTTTTGCAATTCTTCATCAACATGTTCAATGGTTTCAAAAGAGACAACAACATCAAAGAAGGCATCAGGAAAAGGTAATTTTGCAATGGATGCTTCAACATATTCAAGATTTTTATTCTTATAATGTTTTTTTGCATGCTCAATCGTTTCACTAGATATATCAACTCCATAAACTTCTAGAGCAAAAGACGACATTATATTGGCTCCATATCCATCACCAGTTGCGGCATCTAACACAATCTTATCTTTTATTAAATTTATAATACTTTGATACCTAATTGTGTGTTCTATATATATCTCTTCATTTTGCATACTCTTACTTATGATAAATCTTTCTCCTGTAAACTCCACCCCTTAGTCCTTTATAACCATTGATTCTATTGTTACATCTTCTAAATGAATATTCCATCCCATATTTGCGACTTCATTATTATTCGATATCTCAATTATTTTAGCATCATCAACCCAGTGTAGCTGAGTATGGTTATTTAATTTACCTTCAGCAATAGCAGGCGAAAAAAGATATACACCATTTGCTAAGCCTGGTAATTTCATTTTAAATTTTATTATTTGAAAACTATCACCCTTAAAACTCTCTAATTTGGAATCAGTTGCATAAACAATATTATTGGCACCTGTTACCGCATTTCCATAACGATCTCTTAATAAAAAACCTACTATTGGATCTTTAATATCTCTAATAACATACAATTTAATTGCAAAGATAATTTCATCATTTCCTTTAAAGAATATTCTCTTTTGTTTATCAATAATTGTTGTTTCTAAGATTTCAACTCCACCTTCTCCAAAACTTTCACACCCCTTTGTACTCTCCCACATAACATCTATTTCATTATTTATATTCTTACTTCTTTTATCTTCTTTCTGATTTAAACCTACTTCTTCACCATAAGACATAAAAGTAATATATTTCTTAACAATAGTTTCAGAATTACCCATGCTATGCAATTTAGCCTTATCTATCCAAATTACATTTGAACAAAAACTATTAACTGTTCCCATATCATGAGTAACAAATAAAATTGTTTTTCCGCTTTGGCTAAATTCTTCCATTTTTCTAATAGATTTTTGTTGAAACCGAATATCCCCTACACTCAAAACTTCATCCACTATCAAAATATCAGGTTCTACATTTATCGCCACCGAAAACGCCAGTCTCGCAAACATCCCACTACTATACATCTTCACAGGCTGATAGACGAACTCTCCAATATCTGCAAATTCTAGTATTGCATCTACCTTTTTATCCATTTCTTCTTTGGTAAATCCCATGATAGTACCATTTAGGTATATATTCTCAATGCCTGTCATCTCAGGATTAAACCCTGCACCAAGCTCTAACAAAGATGCAATTTTCCCATTTGCTTGTACTTCTCCACTTGTTGAAGTCAAAACACCTGTAATAATTTTCAAAAGTGTAGACTTCCCAGCTCCATTTTTACCAATAATTCCTACTGTCTCCCCTTTTTTAATCTCAAAACTCACATCATTAAGGGCATAAAAATCATGATGATAAGATTTTTTAAAAGGATTTAGAGCCTCTTTTAAGCGGTCTTGAGGTTTATCATAAAGATGATATACTTTTGTAAGGTTTTTAACACTTATAGCTATATCACTATCTAATTTTAAATTATTTGTCATTTATCTCTTTGTACTCTTTGGGTATCTCTTGCGTTATCGTTCCATCTGGAAGTTGAAAATATATCTTTTGGTTTTTACTATAAACATTTGCTATACCTTTTTTAAAGCTTTTTCTCTGTACCTCTCTTATCGCTTTTGATGCTACTTTTAGTATCTCTTTCGATAGCTCACTCATTTTATGTCCTTTTTAAATAGTTCAAATAATACTTCGTTAATTATATCATCATTTTCAGCTACAAGTTCATAACTATCATCTCCGTTGAAAAAAAGTATCCAATCATCTACCTTCTCTTTGTATAGATTCCAAAAAAGTACTTTACTCCGATGATATCTTCTGATGATATCTTCTTTAGGAACATCATGTCCGCCATTTAAAACTCTATGTTTAACTCTAAATATATTTTCTTCATAACTATCAAGAAACAGATATATTAAAACCACTCTAAACTTTTGTTCTTTTGCTTTTTTGATTACACCTACTAAATACTTTCCTGAAAGTGTCGTTTCTATGATAAAAGATTCATTTTTATCGTATAAATATTCCTTTAGTTCTTTAAAAAACTCTCTGCCTGCTTTTACCTTATATTTTTGTAAATCATTTGGATCATATCTTTTTGCGATTTCATCAGCATTGATAAAATATAGCTTATTTAATTTGGCATAACTTTTAGCAAAACTCGTCTTGCCGCTACCATTAGCACCAGCTACAATATAGAGATTTTTTTTAACATCACTTTGCAAAATACCCTCCAGTTTTCTTACTACCTATATACTCTATTCTTTCTTGATCTTTGAGTTGCTTTATCCATCGCTCTATCGTTTTGGCAGGGATATTTAACTTTTTTTCCAGCTGAGAAACTCTTAAAGATGGATTATTTTTTATAAA
>JAMOMC010000110.1 GCA_027068765.1 Campylobacterales bacterium | reverse complement strand
CCGCTCTGTTTTGCTTTTTTCAAAGCACACTCGGCTGCATCTACACGGCTTGTCATACCCATGCCAATCGCAACCATTGCACCATCTTTAACATAAACAACACAATTTGACTTTGTAAGTGAAGCGACTTTATATGCAATTTCAAGATCTTTTTTCTCTTTTTCACTTGCATCTAGTATACTTACTTTTTTTGAATTTTTAACCTCATTCTCTTCAACTTTATCACTATTTTGATAAACAAATCCACCATCTATATGTTTAAAATCGTAAGCATCTTCGGCTAATTTTAGATAATCGCTATCTTGTGTAAATATTTTAATTCTCTTTTTACTCTCAAAAACTCTCAAAGCCTCATTGCTAACAGAACTAGCAATTATAACTTCAGTAAAAATCTCATTTATCTTTTTTGCCAACTTCTCATCTAGCTCTCCATTTATCGCAACAACTCCACCAAATGCAGAAATTTTATCACACTTTAAAGCCTCTTCATAACTCTCATAAAGAGTATCTTTTATCGCAAATCCACAAGGGTTAGCATGTTTTACGATACAAACTGCCTTATCTTTTCCAAATGAGGCTGCGATTTTGATAGCACCGTTTATATCTGTCATGTTGTTAAAACTAGCTTCACCTTTTAAAGCTCTAAAATTTTTAGTAAAAAAGTTTTCAAACTGATACAAAGCCCCTTTTTGATGAGGGTTTTCTCCATATCTTGTGTCAAAAACTTTCTCTCCAACGATAAACTGCTTTTCACCAAAACCACCATTAAATCTACCATTCATATAATTTGCAATCATTGAGTCATAAGATGCTGTGTGTTCATATGCTTTTATCATCAAATCTCTTCTAAACTCTGGTGTATCATTTTTTTCTCTTAAGCTATCTAAAACTTTATCATAATCAAAAACATCAGTAACTATCAAAACATCTCTAAAATTTTTCGCAGCACTTCTCACCATCGCAGGTCCACCAATATCAATATTTTCTATAATCTCATCAAAATTATCTGTTTTATCGATAGTCTCTTTAAATGGATATAAATTTACACAAACTAAATCAATCGCTTTTATATTGTGTTTGTCTGCTGTTTTGATATGCTCTTTTAAATCTCTTCTATGCAAAATTCCACCATGGATATAAGGGTTTAAAGTCTTCACTCTTCCATCAAACATCTCAGGAAAATTTGTAACTTCACTAATCTCTAAAGCTAAAACTCCCTCTTTTTCCAAAAGTTTAAAAGTGCCGCCTGTTGAAATTATCTCAAACCCCAAACTCTTTAGCTCTTTTGCAAACTCTACAACTCCACTCTTATCACTCACACTTATTAATGCTCTCAAACCATAACCTTAAAAAAAATTTGATGTGTATACTATCACATTTGTACATCAACATCAATTAAATTTGATACAATTAACCAATGAAACTTCAAGAGAAAATTTTAAACCTACCAAATGAAGCTGGAGTTTATCAATATTTTGATGAAAACAGACGACTATTATATATAGGAAAAGCAAAAAATCTAAAAAAAAGAGTTACAAGTTATTTTAAATTTAAACCAGATTTTGAACCCTCAGCAAAATTAGAAGCTAGAATCCACAAAATGATAACCCAAACAAAAGTGTTAGAATATATCATAGTTGATAGTGAGCACGATGCTTTAATCTTAGAAAACTCTCTCATAAAACAGCTCAAACCAAAATACAATATTTTACTTCGAGATGATAAAACTTATCCATATATATTTATAGATTTAAATGAAGAATTTCCTAGATTTGAGATAACAAGAAAAGTTATAAAGGGCAAAAATATAAAATACTTTGGTCCATTTTCAAGCTCTGCAAATGATATCTTGAAATCTATCTATGATATCTTTCCACTTGTTCAAAAAAAGGGTTGTTTAAAGAGTAAAAAAGCTTGTCTCTTTTACGAGATAGAAAAGTGCCTAGCTCCTTGTGAGGGGAAAATTGACTCTATAACTTATAAAAAAATTGTAACAGATGCAATAGATTCTATAAAAAACAGTAAAAAATTGATAAAAGTTTTAAAAGTCAAGATGCAAATATATAGCGAAAAACTTCTATATGAAGAGGCTTTAAAAATTCGTGATAGCATACAAAAGATTGAAAAATCAAATATACTCTCATCTATTGATTTGGCTAAGTTAGAAGATTTTGATATTTTTGCAGTTGGCATTGATGAGATTAGGGCTGTTGGTGTGCGAATATTTATCCGTGATGGAAAGGTAACTTCTAGCACATTTTCACACTTTAAATCTGACAATGGATTTGACTTAAACGAGCTTTACAAAGTGCTTCTTTTAGAATATTATAATCATACTTTGCCATATGTTCCTAAAAATATTCTAATCTTTGAGGATTTTAAAGAGAGAGAGACTATACAAGAGATCCTGCAAAAAAAATTCAATAAAAAGACTCTTATAAATATTCCAAAGATAGGAGAACTTAAAAAACTAACTAATCTAGCCTATAAAAATGCAGGTGAGATTTTAAGATTACAAAGAGATAAAAACTCAACTAAAATTTTAAGTGAGTTAAAAGAGCTCTTTTCACTTGATAAAACTCCATACGATATAGAGGGTTATGACAACTCCCACATGATGGGACAAGCTAGCGTTGGAGCTGTTATAAAATGGAATGAAAAATTTATAAAAAGGGGGTATAGACACTATAATTTAGAGGCAAAAGACGAGTATGCACAGATGAGAGAACTACTGCTTAGAAGAGTTGAAAGTTTTGATAAAAATCCACCACCTGACCTTTTGGTTATTGATGGAGGAGAAACTCTTTTAAAATTAGCTATGAAAATAGTTAAACAAAGTGGGGTTTTTGTCGATATAGTTGCAATTGCGAAAGAAAAAAGAGATGCAAAAGCTATGAGAGCTAAAGGTAAGGCTAAAGATATCATCTATACAAAAGATGGTGAATTTAGGTTAAGTACCTCAGATAAAAGGCTCCATTTTATCCAAAATATCAGGGATGAGTCACATAGATTTGCTATCTCATTTTTCAAAAAACAGAAACTAAAGGCTGATAAAGAGATTTCACTTTTGAGTAAAAGTGGAGTTGGCGAAGCAACTGTTAGAAAACTTTTGCAATATTTTGAAACTTTTGACAATATAAATTTAGCAACTTTTGAAGAGATTGAAAGGGTTGTTGGCACAAAAATTGCTAGAAGTATTAAAAATATTTAATATAAAGAGGAATAAATCGTGATACTATATGATGATAAATACAATTTTTTGGGCATGAGTTCTGATACATTAGGCTTTTTAGGTTATGAAGATATCGGTGAATTTTTATCTCAGCACAATGACTTTGCAAATCTTTTTGTAAATAAAGAAGGATATATCTACAAGTTTGATAACTTTGCCTGGATTGATTTTGTACTTTATAGTGGTTCGGCAAATAAAAAAGCTATCGTAACTTTAAAAAATGGACAAGAGACAGAGATATCTGTATCTATAAAAGAGCTGTTTTTAGCAAAAGAGATTGAAAATTCAAAAAAACTATATAGTGTGAAAGTCATTAGTGATAATTTTAACGAAATTTCAGGAACACCAAAAGATACATCAAACATTCGAAAATCAATAGGTGGATTTAGCTTAGGAGGACTTGTTAAAAAAGAGCAAAAAGCTGAAAAAGAATCTGTTAAAGAGATAAATGAATTTTCAAGTCTAGTTCAAGAGAATAAAATAGCTCAAAAAAATTCCAATAATGAAGGTTTCATTTTAGATATAACAGATAATGAGCTAATATCAAAAAATGATATAAAACCAGAAATAAAAGAAACAAAAAGCAAAAATGAAGACTTTAAACTCAATTTCTTAAACGACGATTTACCCTTAGAAGAAGA
>JAMOMC010000109.1 GCA_027068765.1 Campylobacterales bacterium | reverse complement strand
AAAAGTGATGAAGTTAAAGAAGATTTTAAATTTGATTTTCCAAAAAATATATCAAATAGTGAACCTATGCTTGATTTTCTTAAAAGTAACAACCAAGAAGAAAAAGAGCCATCTATGCAAGATGAGCAAGAATCATCTAAAGAGCCAAAAGTATTTAGTCTTCTAAATGATGATAAAGAAAAAAGTGAAAAAAACAATGCTTTAGAGTTTAATATTTCAGATGAAGATGTATTTAAAGAGGAGAATTTAGAAATTAAACAAGAACAAAGTAACGACTCTAATTTTAGTTTTAAAAAAGCAAAAGAGCCTTTATCGTTTTTGATAGATGAAGAATATACAAATGAAACAAAACTTGATTTAGCACCAAAAGTAGATGAAGAGAAGATAGAAAAGGAAAAGGAAAACTTAGAGCTTAATTTTTTAAAAATAGATGAGCCAAAACAAGATATTGAAAAAGAGCCTATACAAACTCCAGATTTAGAGCTTAATTTTCTAACTAATACTGATGAAGAGAAAGAGAAACAAGATGAAAACCAAGATGGTTTAAAAAATAAAAAAGAGATAATTAAACAAATCAAAAAAGATATAAAAGAGATAGATGCACAGCCAAAAAGTGAAGAGTTTAAACTCACTATGCCAGATATACAAAAAAAAGAAGAAATTAGTGAAATCATAAGTGAAGATAAATCTTTTACAAATACTTTAAATAATTTATTTAACAGCGATAACAAAGAGAGTAATACAGTTTCAACAAAGCAAGATGAAGTTATACCAAATTTTTTAAATGAGCTAAAAAAAGATAACAAGAATGATGTAGAAAAATTTAATCCTCTTAGTTCTCTTGGATTAAGTGCTGATGATGAATTTGAATTGATGTCTGATTTTATATCTGATACAAATGAGAGTATTGCAGTTATGGAAGAATTTATAAAAACTGATAATCTCGATAAAATCAACTATCCATTAGTTAAAATCAAAAGCTCTGCTGAAATTTTAAATCTTGATGCTATAATTGATATTGCAAACACGATAAGAGAAGAGACTCTTGATAAAAATAGTGAAAATGTTATAAATCACATCAATACTCTTAGAGAAAGAGTCGAATTTTTAGAAAAAAACTTAACAAAAACTGTTGCATAATTTAACAAGCAAAGAAGAGAAAGATAGAAAATGAAGATTAAATGGAATTTGAGGTTAATAACAGTTGTGCCAATTGTACTTTTGGCACTAATCTCTGGGTACTTTTTACTAAACTCATATACAAAATATAAAAAAGTTGAAGATTTAGAAAATCAGATAAATAGCATTAAGGCATTAAAAACCCTATCCATAAATTTATCAAATGAAAGAGGTCTAAGCTCTCTTTATTTAATCAATAAAAACTCAAAAATCAAAGAGATGCTAAATGAGCAAAGAATCAAATCAAATACAGCTATAAATAGTGTACTAAATTTCAATAGCTCAAACAACAATGACAAACACGGCTATAAAATTTTTGAAAGTATCAAAAAAATTCAAGAACAAAGAGAACAATTTGACAATGAAAAATTAAACTTTTCTGCTATGTTTGCATACTATGATGATATAAATACAAACATATTAGCAAAAGTACAAAACTTCTTATCTAAGTCTATAAATTATAAAGTAGATAACCTATCTGACAACTTTATAAAATCTATCTCACTTATGAAATCAATTGCAAATGAGAGAGACATAGTTATAAATATCTTAAACAAAAAAGAGAATATAAATAGGCAAGTTCTATTAGATACATTTAAAAACAATATAATTAAATCAACATTTCAAACTCTAATTCCTGAGACAAATGGTGATATTGCGAATATCTTAAGTAACACAAACTTCTTAAAAGCTGTAAAACAGAGCGATAAGATAAAACATATACTTCTTCAATCTCCTAAAGAGATAGAGAACATAAAAGCAAATGACTGGTACACACATGAGACAAATAAACTTGTTTACATAAATAAAATATCAAATAGCATCTATAATAAAATGTTAGAAGAGTTAAAGTCTCAAAAAAAGAGCTATCTTTATGAGATGATTGCACTTGGTCTTTTATTACTATTTTCAATATATATGTTCTATATCTATAAAAAATTATATCGTTTTTTACACGACACAAGTGGATTGGAAAGACTTTTAAATAAAATTCTAAATTATGGTCTTATCGAAGATACAATAGATTTAGGAAGTACAACAGGTATCACAAAAACTTATGCAATTGTTGAAAATAGTGTAGATAAGATAGCCATTGAAAAGAAAAAAGCAGAACGAGCAAATGCCGCAAAAAGTATATTTTTAGCAAACATGTCACATGAGATAAGAACCCCAATAAACGGTATCATAGGATTTACAGATCTTTTAAAAAATAGTAAATTAGGAAATGAAGAAAAAGAGTATGTTGATATTATCCAAAAAAGTACAGATAATCTTTTGGAAATCATAAATAACATCTTAGATTTATCTAAAATAGAGAGCCAAAAGATAGAGATTGATGAGATTTTATTTTCACCTTTAGAAGAGTTTGAAAATACTGTTAACATATACATGGCAAAAGCTGCAAGCAAAAACATCAATCTATCTCTGTTTATGGACTCGGACTTTGATCACTATCTACTTGGAGATTCCAATAAAATCAAAGAAGTTTTACTAAATCTTATCTCAAATGCTGTGAAGTTTACACCACAAGGTGGAGAAATTTATGTTGTTATAAAAAAACAAACTACCGCAAATAATGATATTGAAAAAATATACTTTGAAGTAAGTGATAATGGAATAGGAATAGATGCAAAGGATTTACAAGAGATATTTAATGCATTTTCACAAGCTGACTCCACAATCACAAGAAAATTTGGAGGAACTGGTCTAGGTCTTACGATTTCATCAAATTATATCTCAATTATGGGTGGAAAACTAGAAGTTAAAAGTAAAAAAGATTTTGGTAGTCATTTTTACTTCACATTAGAACTTAAAAAAGGAAAACCACTTAAGACAATTTATAGAAATAAATTTAAACATTTTAATCCACTAATTATCACAAATGAAGATAATAAATTAACAGAATCCTTATCTAACTCAATGAAATATCTAAGTTCAAAATCAAAAGTAATCACAATAGATAAACTTCAAAATACAGACACATTAAAAGATATTAACCTTATCATAATCCAAAAAGAGCTTTTAAGTGATGAAGATTATGAACTTTTAAAAGGTCTTAATATCCCTATTTTAAATATCTTAAAAACCAAAGATCGCTTAACCAAAAACTTGATAGATGAAGGTCTATTTTCAACATTTGAGCCATTAAGTATAAACAAACTTAAAAATTCTCTTGAAACAATTGAGCAAAAAACTGACTTTATAGCAAAGGATGCAGATAGTGATTATCAGAGTACTAGAGAAGAAAAATATAATATACTTGTAGCTGAAGATAATGAGATAAATCAAAAACTAATTAGAAAAATACTAGAAAACCTTAACTTCAATGTCACAACAGTTGCAAATGGACAAGAAGCCGTAGATGCAAGAAAAAATAAAGAATTTGATCTTATATTCATGGATATTGCTATGCCTGTAATGGATGGAGTCTCTGCAACTAAAGAGATTTTAGAGTATGAAAAAGATGAGAAAATAGCACATATTCCTATCATTGCCCTTACCGCAAATGCACTAAAAGGTGATCGTGAAAAGTTTCTAAATGATGGCTTGGATGATTATCTTCCTAAACCTACAAAAGAAGAGTTAGTAAAAGAGATTGCCGTAAAATACAATGTCTATAATCCAAAAACAAAAAAAGATAAAAAAGAAACAACAACTCCAATAATCAAAAGTGAAGATCCAAAAGAGACTATAGCCAAAGAGGAGTTAATCCAAAAAGAGGCAAGTTTAAGTGAAGAAGAGTTACAAAAACAAAATGAAAGAGAAAATATCCTTGTTTACAAAAAATCTATAGTTGAGTCTAAAATATTTGAAAAAGTATTAAGTCAACTCTACAAAAAAGTAAATATTGCACAAAACACAAATGACTTTTTAGAAAAGATAAAAAACGAAAATTACAAAGTAATCATGGTTGACAAAGAGATAATTGATTTGGATATTCAAGATATATTTAACACTGTGAAAGATATTGACAATACAACACTTCTTCTATTTAGAAGTTTTGACTCAATCGTGGATGACAAAACTAGAACAGA
>JAMOMC010000108.1 GCA_027068765.1 Campylobacterales bacterium | reverse complement strand
GGTATAGATGCGGACAAATACCAAGTCTCTTTATTGCTCCCTTTTGGTTATAGGCTAAATGAGCAATCTACTCAGTTAAGATTAGATTTTGAAGAGGTTGTAGAGTTTATTGATTAATAGGTATTTATCAAAGGGTTAACTCTAACCTCTCTTTGCATAGCTTCCAATCAGGCATATGTATAGACATATAGTTATAAAACTGTCTGCTATGGTTTGGGTGTATAAGATGGGCTAACTCATGAAAGACCACATACTCAATGCACCTTGTAGGTTTTTGAATCAAAATACTATTGAGGTTGATATAAGATTTTGAAGCATTACAACTTCCCCATCTTGTTTTCATCTCTCTGATTTTAACACTTTTTATCTCTTTGGCAACGATAGGTTGATACTTTTGTAATGCTTTTTTAAAATGATATTTGGCTTTTTCAAGATACCATTTTTTTATAAGTTTCTCTTTTCGTGTGAAATCATCTCTATCTTTCACATATAAATACAGATATCCTTTTTGTAATTTAGCTTCTTCTGCATCACTTTCTATCACTTTTAACCTATAGTTTCTACCTAGATAGACAAAATTTTCGCCACTTACATACTCTTTTTGGGTATATTGTTGATGTTCTTTAAAATATACTATCTTCTTCTCTATCCATCTTTCTCTTTTTTTCAAAACCATATCAATATGTTCTTTGGTTGTTTGAATGGGAGCCGTAAGGATTACTTCACAGTTTGGCTTGACTTTGATATTGATATTTTTAATATCTTTTTTTATGATTTGTACTTGCATTAGTAGTTATTTATCCCTATGCTTCTTATAAGCACTAAAAGTGCATCTATATCATCAAACTTCAAGTTATGTCTATCTTCCAAACCCCAAAACAGTTCATCTAGCTTACCATCGATAAGATTTTTAACATCACTATTGTTTTTCCAGTCAGGCTTTTTTGATACCTCTTTGAAGATAGCATCTATCTTTAAAACTGTATCACCCAACATCTCTTTATCTGAAAGTATATCTTGCAAGTTGTCATAAAAAGCTTTTGTATATATGTTGTTTCTTATAGATTCTGGATAGTTTTCATCTTCATCTGTTTTTTGTGCCAAAAGCAACTCTCTTATATCTTTAGCATGTTGAAGCTTCTGCTCTTGGGTGAGTCTTTTATCTTTGTACTTTTCTATAATTTCTTTGATTCTTAAAGAGAGCTTTTCATAGTAAGCTGGGTTTGACTCTTTTTTTTCTGTTATGGTAGCGGTACAAGCACTAAGGATTGCATCGGCTCTAGCATTTTCCCCTATGAGTCTCTCAATCTCTGCTTCAAAACTATCATCAAAGATATTGACCAATTTTGTAAATTGATTGACCTCATCAGCTGAGATGAAAGTATCTAGTAGTTTTTGCATCTGTTTCTCATACTTTCCAAAGTCCACCAGCTCATGGTATCGTATCTTTATAGCTTTTCTTAGTTCACTATAAAACTTCATCTTCTGCTTGAACTCTAAAATCTCTTTTTCATTAAATATCTCATCAAACTTATCCGATGAGAGTGAAAGCTTCAATGCCCTTGCATACTGAGATAAATAGTCATAAAAGAGTTTTCGCATCTGCTCATCTGCTAAAAACACCTCAAAACTTTCTTGGTCATTTTTATTTTCAACTGGTGCAAACAACTCTTCAAGATAACTATAAAATGTCTTTATCTTCGCTATCTCATCTTTGATATCAAA
>JAMOMC010000107.1 GCA_027068765.1 Campylobacterales bacterium | reverse complement strand
ACTACATACCAAGCTTTTGTTGCATCTATTGGTTTTGTGGTGTAGTAGTTATTTACCAATATTCTTACATCTGGTTTTTTTGATTTAAAATAGTACTTCATCATATCTTTGACACCATCAAAATAGTAGATTTTGCCATTTTTATCTTTTATTGTTGCGACCCATTTTGGGTATTTGGCTACGAACATTCCACAAATTTGACACTTTGCATCTTTTGGTATTTTGACTGTTTTTATCTCTTTTTGTGTTAAAAATTCTACTACATTTTGAAGTTTTTTCTCGTCTATATTTGAACATAGGTTTTTAGTTTTTATGAGATTTGCTAACTCTTCCTTAGATGTATAGTTTAAAAGCTCTATCGCTTTTTTATCACATAAGATGGAGTATATTTTTTCACCTTTTTTACTGTTTGCTGTTAAAGAGCTTAGTATTAAAAATAGAGTAAGAGTTATTTTTATAAACATGTAATTCCTTGAAATAAGACAATTATACAGATGATTTGTTAAGTGTTTGTTAAACCAATAAAGTTGGCACAACAATTGCTAAGTATTAAATATATTAAATTTTTAGGAGTTATTATGTCAAATACTTTATCAATTGTAACACAGAGTCCAAGCAGTACAAATTTTATGAGAATGGATGAGATTAATGATACATTAAATTCAATTTTTATATCACCAAAAGAGTTATCTTCTTTAATGCAAAAAGAGTTAAATTGCATCTTGTGTGAGATAGATAAGATTTATATGAAAAATTCACAAAAAGAGATTGAAAATATCTATAATCAGATGAATAAACTTAAAGAAGACGAGAGGGGTGAGTTGATTTTATTGGAAGAGAAGTTAAGCTTACTTTTTATAAAAAATAAAAATGTCAATATCACAAAAGATGATGAGATATTATTAGAAAAATTAAATAAGCAAGTAGATGCTGTATATGAAAAAAGAGAGTTAAGTGAGATAGAATTGTCTTATGCAGATGCACTATTTGATGAAAAAATTGCACTTCTTAATGCTGTTTTGCATACTTAACAAACATTCGTGGTGGCCACGATTGGACTTGAACCAACGACCACTACCATGTCAAGGTAGTGCTCTACCAACTGAGCTACGCGACCATATAAAATATGTATGATAGCACAACCTCCTTAACCTTTTGAAAAGCCTTTTTGATCCAAGTCAACTATTTTTGTATATTTTTTAGATACAATATCCGCTTCGAGGGGCGAAAAAAATTTAGATGAAAGAGGCAGCGATGAATAAAAAAGACACAGTTTCGACTGATGTTCTGATTGTTGGTGGAGGACCGTCTGGTTTAAGTACAGCAATCTATTTAGCAAATGTGCTAAATGACAGAGGATTTGATGGCAGGATTTTGCTAGTTGAAAAAGGTGAAGAGATTGGTAGTCATATCCTCTCTGGTGCGGTGATTAAGCCTGAAGTTTTTAAAGAACTTCTTCCATATCTTGGGACTGATGATATTCCGTTTGATACAGAAGTTGTAAAAGATACAACGATATTTTTAACAGGTGATAAATCATACGATTTACCATTTCACCCACCTTATATGAACAATATGGGAAATCAAATTGCATCTTTAGGTAAAGTTTGCAAATACTTAGCCCAAGTTGCTACAAAAAAAGGTGTTGAGATATATACAGGATTTTCAGTAGATGAGCTTTTGTATGATGAAGATGGTAAAGTTTGTGGAGCTAAAACCAAAGATACTGGGATAGATCATAATGGTAAAAAATTAGCAAATTTTCAAGAGGGTACTTCTATAGAGGCTAAGATTACTATTTTAGCAGAGGGAACTAGAGGGAGCTTGACTAAAACTCTTATAAAAGAGAAAGATCTCGACAGAGATAAAAATGCCCAAATATACTCTTTGGGTGTTAAAGAGTTGTGGCAAGTTCCTGAGGGAAATATAGAAGAGGGGCAAGTTTTTCATACAGCTGGCTATCCTCTTAAAAATGGTGAAGAGTTTGGCGGTGGTTTTATATATGGACTTAGTAACAATCGTGTAGCTTTGGGGCTTGTTGTTGGGTTGGATTATAAAGATCCTACTTTTGATATTCACGGAGCTATGCAGGTTTGGAAACAGCATCCTTTTGTAAGTAAAATTTTAAAAGATGGAAATATTTTAGAGTTTGGAGCAAAAACACTTCCAGAGGGTGGCTATAACTCTATTATAAAATTTTACGGCGATAATTTTTTAATAGTTGGAGATAGTGCTGGCATGCTTGCAACTGCTAGTTTAAAAGGTGTTCATTTAGCAGTACAATCAGGTATAAATGCTGCAAAATCTGCAGCAGCAGCTCTCATAAAAGATGATACAAGTGAGAGTGAGCTAAGTTCTGTACAGAAATATTTTGAAAATAGTCGTCTCAAAGATGAGCTTTATCCTGTTAGAAATTTTAGACAATCATTTAAAAATGGATTAATTCCAGGTGCTCTTCGTTTTGGAATTCAATTGATGACAAAAGGTGCTTGCATAACTGGAGATATTGATACAGAGCTTGATAATGAGAGTTTAAGAAAGTTAAATGATACACAAGGAAATGAAAGTTTTGCTCAGCGGTTTGCGGGAAAATTAGAGTTTGATAAAAAGCTTACATTTGACAAAGTTACAGATGTATATTATTCAAAAGCAAATCATGATGAAGAACAGATTTGCCATCTTGTAGTAGATGATGTAAAGATGAAGCAAAATATAGCTGATTATGGGGCTCCTTGTCAAGCTTTTTGTCCTGCTGAGGTTTATGAGCTTCATACAGATAAAAGTGGAAATAAAGAGCTTAGAATTCATGCAGAAAATTGTGTGCATTGTAAAACTTGTGATATCAAATCTCCAAATGATGCGATACTTTGGATTACACCTTATGGTGGAGATGGATCTAGATATGATTATATGTAGTAAAGGAGATTTGTAATGGCTTTAACAATTATTAGTTTGATGAAACAGGTACCTCTTCCTAGTGAGATGAGAATGGGAGATGACGGTTTGATGGATAGAACAAAAGCAAAATCCATCATAAATATAGATTGTTCTTTTGGATTAGAAGCTGGACTTCAACTAAAAGCACAAAATCCAGATGCGAAACTTATAGTCTGCTCAATGGGACCACCTTCGTTTGATGCATCTTTGAAAAAAGCACTCTCAATGGGTTATGATGAAGCATATCTTCTTTCAGATAGAAGACTTGGAGGAAGTGATACTTATGCGACAGGTTTAGCGATATCTACTATGCTTGCACATTTAGGATTTACAAAAGATTCAAAAGAGCCTTTTGTGATTGTTGCAGGACGACAGACAAGTGATGGTGATACAGCTCATGTGCCTTCACAAGTAGCTGAATTTATGGGAATTCCACAAGCGACATTTATTGAGACTTTAGAGTCAAAAGATGGAAATATCGTTGCAAAGAGAATTATTGAGGGAGGTTATCAGATGATGAAACTTCCTATGCCTTGTGCTTTATCTTTAACTCCTACTGGAATTCCTCCTCGTCGCCCATCACTAAGTGGTGCTATAAAAGCAAATAACAGCAAAGTTACGGTGTTTAATATCGATGATGTTGGACTTGGTACAGAGCTTATAGGGCTTGGAACTCCTGGAGAGAGTGGGAGTCCGACAATCGTATCAAAAGTTGCTACTATAAAAAGTGAGAGAGCCCCTGCAAAAATGGCAACAGGTCATAATGAAAAAGAGTTAGTATCTAGTTTTCTTAATAATTTTGATTCGGGTAAAAATACTTTAGAAGTTGGTGAAGTTAAAGAGAAAAAAGTAAAAAAACGAGATGAGAGTTTAGAAGTAATTGATTTTAGAAAAGGTGCAAGGGGAATTATAACTTGGGCAGAAGTGGTAAAAGGTGAGGTTTCACGACCATCTTTGGAGCTTTTAACACCAGCTAGAACTTTAGCAAATTCTCTTAATGAAGATACAAAAGTTACCACACTTATAATTGGTAAAAATGTTGACAAGTTAGCAAAAGAGCTTATCTTTTATGGAGCTGATGAGGTAATTGTGGTAGATGATGATAGATTAGAAGAGTATAGAATACTGCCATTTTCTGAAATTTTTGCTCAAGTTATCAAAAAGAATGATTACGAAATAGCACTCTTTGCAGCAACAACAGCAGGTCGTGAACTGGCTCCTAGAATTGGAGTAAAAACAGACTCAGGTGTGACGGCGGATTGTACTGAACTTTTGATTGGTGAGCACTCTCATAGAAATAAAGAGACAAAAGAGAGAGTTATTTATGCTCCTATTTTAGAGTCTCGTCGTCCAACCTATGGAGAGAGTAAACTTGCTACAATTATCGGTTTTGTATGTCCTCAAATCTCAACAGCTCGTGCTGGAACATTTGAAGTACCGCAAAAAGATACAAAACGAAAAGGTAAAATATCTGAGTTTAAACCAACACTAAAAAAAGATGAGTTTGTAACTGAAATTATCGAAACAGTGATAGGTGATGGCGGGATGCAAGGTCTGTTTGAAGCTGATGTCATTGTTGCAGGCGGTAGAGGAACAACAAGTGATGGAATGCAAATGGTAAAAGATTTGGCAGGGGCTTTAAAAGACAAAGGTATAAATGCCGAATGGGCAGCATCTAGAGTTATGGTTGATGAGGGAGTTAGTGAGTATGCTAGACAAGTAGGACAAACTGGAAAAACTCTTCGTCCAAAAGTTTATATATCTGTTGGAATTTCTGGGGCAATTCAGCATATCGCTGGCATGAAAGAGTCTGAGACGATTATCTCTATAGACTCAAACTCTAAAGCGACAATTTTTCAAAATGCAGATTTTGGAATAGTTGGAACATATGAAGATGTTTTGCCTGAGCTTATCGAGAAGGTAAAAGATGGATTTACATTTGGTATAGAGCCTAAAAAAACATAAAAGGAGTTTATATGGTTGGAAGAAAAGTAGGAATTGTAGGAGCTGGTTTTGTAGGGGCTACGGCTGCTTATACATTGGCGATGATGGGTACTTGTAGAGAAGTTGTTTTGTTTGATATTGTGCCTGATGTTGCTATTGGGAAGGCTATAGATATTGGGCAGGCTACTGCTTACTCTCCTAAAGGGACTATCGTAACAGCAGCAAAAACTCCTGATGAGATGCGAGATTGTGATATCGTGGTTATTACAGCTGGAGTTCCACGAAGGCGTGAGATGACAAGAGCAGATCTTTTGATAATAAATGCAAAAATTATTACAGATGTAGTTGGAAATATTAAAAAATACTCTCCTGAAGCGATAATTTTGTGTGTCTCAAATCCATTAGATATCATGACTTATGTTGTACATAAACTTACAGGATATGATAGAAATAGGATTATCGGAATGGCTGGAGCATTAGATGGTGCTAGAATGTCATATCAGATTCAAAAAAAGGTTGGATTTGGTTCAGGGCAAACTAGAGCAATTGTTATAGGTGACCATGGACAAAACATGATACCTTATCCTGAAATTTCAGCAGTAGGTGGTGTGCCATTGGATCAAATTATCGGTAAAACTGATATGGAAGATATAATTGCAAATACAAAAGAGGGTGGAGCTGAGATAGTAAAATATCTTAAAACTTCAGCTTATTATGCACCAGGCAGGTCAATCGCTGTTATGGTTGAAGCCATACTTGATGACTCTAGGATTGTTATGCCATCATCTGTTCTTCTTGATGGTGAGTATGGATATAAAGATATAACTTTGGGTGTGCCTGTTGTGCTTGGTGCAAATGGAGTTGAGAAAATTATTGAATTAGATCTAAATGATGAGATGAAGGCAAAAATAGATGTTTCTGTTGATTCAATTCAAGAGGGTGTAGATGTTCTTCGTAATGAAGGATTTTTTAGTTAAAGGTGTTGGGTATTTATCCCAATAACCTTTTTACCACTTTATGGGCTTAGAATTTTTTTGAGTATAGTTATACTTATTTGCCGCATACACTAGATGATAAAGAAGCAATCCAAAAGATGCAATAACCATAAGAGAAGCTACTACAAAAAGATAATCAGAAAAAAGTCCTAAAATCAAGAAAGTAAATGTTGCGATGTGAAGATAAAAATGTTTTTTTATCTCTTTTGGGTTTACAATATCAAACATCAAAGGTGCATCCATAAACCCTTGGTTTGAGAGGTGAAACCAAACTAAAAAAGGGACAATTTTATAAACCATTGCGAAAACTATGCTTAATGCAAAAAAGATAAAAGTAAGATAGCTTAAGCTGTTTAGAGTTTCATTTTCTATAAATTGCCCTGCAATCAAGATAGACATCGAAGCTATCAACATCCCCATACCAAAATGCCAAAACCATACAGTTGCATCTTTGGTTGGTCGTTTTCTTTTTAAGAGTCTTTTTATAGTTAAAATTGCATAAATTATAAACAGTAATGAAATCAAAATAGTTGAAATAGTATTTTGAAGTGGGCTAAAAAGTAACAATGCAAAAATTATTAAAACTAGATATTTACTTATCTTATCAGGGTAGCTAGGAGTTACATAAAACATCTCAATAACTTGAAATGAGATAGAGATGATAAGAAGAGCAACCCAACCAAAAAGCCCAAATGAGTAGTGCAATTGTTTTAACTTACTAAAATAAACTCCCTCTATAAAACCTCCCAAAGCTAAGAGCAGATACAACCCTAAAATGATAGTTATAGTAAATCCAATAAGGGCAAAAAGCATTCCTTTTGAAGAGCTAGAGTGGTCTCTTAGTTTTAAAAGATTGCTTATCATAATGTATGTTATAAAAAGTAGTGAAAGAGTTAGTAAAAAAGCTGAAATCAAGTAAAGATAATTAGATGCAGTATAAAAAGCAATAAGCAAAAACATAACACCTAAAGTAAATGTAATATGCACAAACATAGCTTTTTTTGTAGGAGTTTGAAGTACCACACCAGCAATCACAGGAAGCATTTGAAAAAGTGCCCCTAACATAAATGAAGCCATAACACCAAGAGCTAAAGTATGAGTTAAAATCACAGCTCCACTACTAGATGCAAATACTTCTCTGCCAAAAATAAGCAGTAACACACCAGCTAAAATACCAAAGATAGAAGCTGTTATAAAAAAACGAAGCACAACCGAAATAGGAGGTGCTTGGTCTAGTGAGAGTCCACCTTGGTTAAACATCTAATAACTCTTTTAAGTTTTTTGTTTTGTTTTTTGTGATGAGTATATGCCAGATATTTTTCCTATCTTCAAAGGATAAGGTACTAAAGCCTTTCTCTTTTGCAAGTTGTAAAAGTGGGATTGGGTTTTTGTTGTTTAGAATATAGATATAATCCTCTTTTGCCATCTCTTTTAAATGAGAGACAGAGATAACAAAAGGTTCAGGATGGGCTAATTCTCTAACATCTAGCAAAATTTTTCTCAATCTCTAATCTTTTTCATAATCTCTATAGTCTCCTCTTTTACATCAACAGGAATTGATCGATCACACATCGTATAAAGCATCTGCTCTTCCTTCATGTTGTGTTGTTGCATTAGTATCATCAAAGGTTCTGCAACAGCTAGATAAGTATCTTTATCTTTAGCATCAATGGCTTTTGACATGCGACTTATCAAATCTCGCATCTGTTCATGCTCTTGCCTCATCATCTGAGTTGGTCCCTCTCTCATACCTGTTACATTTTCAAAAGTAGGAAAAAGTGCCGTCTCTTCTTTGAAAAAATGTCTTAAAGTATCATCTGAAAAATCAGTAAAAAGCTTTTCACCCTCTTCAAAATTTCCATCTATTACCGCACCTTCTGCCTTAGCAAATAGCTCATCACAAGCTCTATGTTCTGTTTTCATATATTCTGAAATTATCATTTTTTTTCCTTATCTATTAATAAAAAGTATTTTAACATAATTATATTTTCTTTTGTTCAAAAAATTATAATTATAGCTTTTGATAGTAAATATTTGTTAAGATTTCAAAAAACTAAGGATTATCATGAGAGAAGATTTTATAAAAGCTATGAATTTTAGACATGCTTGCAAAGTATTTGATGAGAGCAAAAAAATATGTAGTGAAGATATAAACTATATCTTAGAAGCAGGACGAAAATCTCCATCATCGTTTGGTTTGGAGGGATGGAAGTTTTTGGTTATAACAAATGAAGAGTTAAAACAGACACTAAGACCACTTTGTTGGAATCAAGTACAGATAACATCATGTTCGCATCTTGTTGTTGTTTTGGCTGATATTTGGGGTGCAAAAGTGCAAAGTGGCAAACCAAGAGCTATGCTTGGAAGAAGAGATATGTCCAAAGAGCAGTTAGATGGATATATAGAACTTTATGCTAATCACCTAAAAGATACTTTAAGCTCTAATGAAAAGATACTCTCATGGACTGCAAAACAGACTTATATAGCAGCTGGCAACATGATGACCGCGGCTGCATTTGTAGGTATAGACTCTTGTCCGATAGAGGGATTTGAAAAAAAGAAAGTAGAAGAGATTTTAGGTATAGATGCGGACAAATACCAAGTCTCTTTATTGCTCCCTTTTGGTTATAGGCTAAATGAGCAATCTACTCAGTTAAGATTAGATTTTGAAGAGGTTGTAGAGTTTATTGATTAATAGGTATTTA
>JAMOMC010000106.1 GCA_027068765.1 Campylobacterales bacterium | reverse complement strand
ATAAACAATAGTGGAAAAGCTTTAGAAAATTATATACAAGATATATTTACTGGAACTATTAATGAAGATAATGAAAATAGAAGATTACAAAGACTTGAGGAAGTATTTTCATATCAAGGAAATCAAAATAATCCACCTGATTTAATTTTAAAAAATTCTGATGCAATAGAAGTTAAAAAACTTCAATCCAAAAGCTCTGCAATAGCTTTAAATAGTTCTTATCCAAAAGCAAAATTATATGCTAATAGTCCAATGATTACAAATACTTGTCGAATTTGTGAAGAGTGGGAAGAAAAAGATATTATTTATAGCATTGGATATACTGAGGATACTAATTTAAAATCATTATGGTTTATTTATGGGGATTGTTTTTGTGCTGATAAAGAGATTTATGAAAGAATTAAAAATACTATTTCTGGTGGTATTAACTCAATTCCAGATGTAGAATTCACTCAAACTAATGAACTTGGGAAGGTTAAAAAAGTAGATCCTCTTGGTATTACAGATTTAAGAATTAGAGGCATGTGGCATATTGATAATCCAAATAAAATTTTTAATTATATTTATGAGTTTGATAATGAAGCTACTTTTCAATTAATATGTTTAATGAAATTAGAAAAATATAATTTATTACCAGAGGGAGATAGAGATATTTTAGAAAGTTTGAATAATGATAATATAAATATTCAAAATATTCAGATAAAAAATCCAAACAATCCAATTCAGTTAATAGATGCTAAATTATTAACTTTTAAGGTGCAATAGATGAATATTATTTCTCTTTTTTCTGGTGCTGGTGGATTAGATTTAGGGTTTGAAAAAGCTGGATTTAAAACTATTTGGTCAAATGAATATGATAAAGAAATTTGGGAAACTTATGAAAAAAACTTTCCAAATACTTATTTAGATAGACGAAGCATCAAAGATATACCATCAAGTGAGATTCCTGAAGCTATTGGACTTATTGGTGGACCTCCATGTCAGAGTTGGAGTGAAGCTGGAAAATTAAAAGGAATAGATGACCATAGAGGATGCTCTAGCCGACCAATTCGGACACCCAGCCGTTTCTAACTCGGACACTCTAAAGTAAAAAATCTCTAAGGTGTGAATTATAACACAAGTGTCCGAAAAGATTTCAAATTTTATTAATTTTTGACCTCAATTTTCTCATAGACTCACCCTCTAATTCTATTCTATGTGAAGAGTGAACAACTCTGTCTAAAATAGCATCAGCAACAGTGTCATTATTAAGATAATCATACCACTGTGAAACTGGAAGTTGTGATGTGATTATTGTTGAATTTATTTCTGTTCTATCTTCAATTATCTCAAATAAATTTGTAGCATCATCGGTTGAAATTTGTGATACTCCAAAGTCATCTAATACCAGTAGTTTAAATTTTGAATATTTTCTAAGTAAATTTGTATAAGTTCCATCTGCTCTTGAGATTTTTATATCTTCAAGAAGTGTTGGTACTCTGATATAATAAGTTTTAAATCCATCCAATATTGCTCTGTTTGCAAGAGCTTGTGCAATATATGATTTACCAGTTCCAGTTTTACCTGTAATGATGACATTTTGATGATTTCGTATAAAGTCCATAACTATTAAAGACTTCATTATCTGTTTATCGATTTTTCTTTTAACTCCATAATCTATATCCTCAACTGCTGCTTGTTTATCTTTGATTTTTGAAACTCTTAAATTTGTTGCTATCCTTTTATTATGGATAGATATCTCTTGAGCTTCAAGAAGATTAT
>JAMOMC010000105.1 GCA_027068765.1 Campylobacterales bacterium | reverse complement strand
GATAGAGGCTATTGAAAGCAGTGATGTCTTTTTTGAAAAACCAAGTCAAGAGAGATTGGATATGTTACAAAGTAGTGCAAAACAGACACTTGACCTACAAGATAATAAAAAGCAAATCAGCATAAAATTAAAAGAGAAAGATTTACGAATCATCAAACAAAAAGCAAAAGATGTCAGTATCCCTTATCAGAACATTATTCAGGCATTGGTTCACAACTATGTGACGGGTAAGATAAAGCTTGAGATATAACCTTTGATTTTGTCAAAAACAATGGGGTAGCTTAAACCTAATAAAGATGATAAAACTAAGAGTTATAAATATCTCTTTTATACAAAACAACCTAAACAAGCACAACCAAAGCAACAAGCCCCAAAACAAAAAAGAGAGTATCTGGGGTTTTATTTAATGCATTTATAGCTTTTTTATCTTTTATTTTTTATTTTTTCATTAAATTTCATTTATAATCTCCCAATGTCCACCTTTTAAACTACCTACTCTTACAAGTCTTTCTTCATCTTTTAGGTTTTTAATGATTTTTTTGATACCTGATTGGCTTAAAGCTGTTTTATCGCATAACTCTTTGATTGTAATTTTATTATTTTTTTTAATTAAAAGAAGAATTTTTTGGTCACTTTTTTGGTCACTTTTTTGGTCACTTTTTTTACTATCTTTTATATATTCTTGTAGTGTTTTTCTGATTATATCTAGCATAAATTCTATAAAAGGAGTACTCTCTCCCATACTTCCCGCATCTTCTAAAGCCTTATAATATTTTTGTTGGTTATCTCTAACCATACTCTCTATTGGTATAAAGCTAAAAAAATCTCTGAATGATTTTAAAATTACACTTTGCCAAAGTCTTCCAATCCTACCATTTCCATCACTAAATGGATGAATAAACTCAAATTCATAATGAAATATACAACTAACTATAAGTAGATGTTCATCAGTAGTTTTTAACCAATCAAATAGACTCTCCATAAGTACAGGAACCATATTTGGTGGAGGTGCTACATGGGTAACTCCATCTTTTCCTCCTACTCCTACATTACTATCTCTATAAGCTCCTGCATTTTCAAGTAAATTATTCATCAAATTTTTATGAGCTTCTAGCAAATATTTTTCATCTTTATAGTTATATTTGTCTATATAATCATAAGCTTTTATCGCCCCTTTTACCTCTTCTATCTCCCTCATAGTTCCTAGTACTGTTTTGCCATTTATTACACTTGTAACTTTGGCTTCATTAAAGGTATTTCCCTCTATTTGAAGTGTTCCTGTGATAGATTTGATTCTATTTTTTTTACGAAGTGATAATGTGCTGTATGTTTTGTCTATATATTTAATATCAGATATTAATTCACTAATCTCACTAACAAGCTTTAGAATATTTGAGGTGATTGTGTAGGGTGGCTTATAGTTACTCATCAAACATCGACTTCATTTTAAAATGGTCTTCATCTAGTGTTAATAAATGAGAATAATATTTTAAATGATATTGAGTAAAATTGATGATATTATCCTTAATTATTTTTTTGTTTTACATTTTAGCTAAATAAGAATAATTAATTTATTATACATGCCTATTTTAATTTTTAGAAATGCCCTTAAACAAGAGCCACCTTAAAGATAAAAAAGTATTTTTGTATATAATTTAGTTTTTAGATACAATAATCATAATAAAATTAAATGGAGTTGTTCATGCAAACTATTTATCATACCACTACCAGTGAGTTAACAATAGAGTTTTTAGAGATGATTAAAAAACAATTTCGTGATGCAAAAGTAGATATTATTATCAAAGAGTTTGATGATACAGATTATCTTAACAGTTCACCAAAAAATAGAGAAGTTCTAGAAAAAGCGATAGCAGAAGTTAATAAATCAAAGCTTATACACAAAAGTCTTGAAGAGATTTAGTTTATGATTATCTCTTTTGTTGAGCAGAGTTGGATAGATTATAATGAATGGCAAACAAAAGATAAAAAAGTTTTTAAAAGAATACAAAGGCTTATAAAAGAGACTCTCAGAGACCCGTTTTCAGGCATAGGTAAGCCTGAACCATTGAAAAATAATCTTAAAGGTTACTGGTCAAAAAGAATCACTGATGAACATAGACTTGTTTATAAAATTGAAAATAATCAACTTATTATTATTTCATGTAAATATCACTATAAATAAAATAGATTAAACAAGCACAACCAAAGCAACAAGCCCCAAAACAAAAAAGAGAGTATCTGGGATTTTATTTAATGTATCTATAGCATTTTTGTTAAAAATCTTTGTCAATCTTGAGACTTTAACAGGAGCTTTTAGACTTTTTAAAAATCCCTTTTCACCCATTTTTGCCAATCTTTTGATACCTACTTTTCCATAAGTTGAAGCTTTTAAAAATGTCTTTTTACTTGTTTTATCTTTTAGTAATCGATAGTAAATTGTCGCATCATCACCAAGTATCTTCAAAACTGCTCCACTATCTTTTTTAAATGTTTTAGCAAAGCCCAAAGAGTTGTGAAAAGCTTTTTTGTTTGGGGCTTTGTTTAAGAGTTTCATTGTTGTGTTGAAGCTAGTTGCTTTAGTTGCTATATAGATATCTTCAAAAAAACTTTTTACAGGTTTGATATCTCTTGTTTTTTTGACCTCTTTGGCAGATCTTATTATAAATTTTTCTAGCCATTTAGGCATCTTGCCACTTTTTCTAATAAATTTCAAAGTAGTAACTCCACCTTTTACAGGAGCAGAACTTCCAGCACTAAACATAGTAGCTCCAGTTGCTATAACACCTATGCTAGAGAGACCAACCAGCACTTCATCAACTTTTTCACCTTTATAGTGATGATACCCCTCAATCACCAAGTCCCGCAAATCTCCAAAGAGAAAAAAGTCACTAACTCCAGCTGAAACTTGTCCTATCGTCTCATCACTTTTGCCATACATCACACCCTCATAAATCTTCTGCCCTTTATAAGCATTGGACTCTCTTATCTTTGAGATTAACTCAAAAAGTTCTAGGGCTTTTGGGTCATTTTTCACATAATCATAATTCATAAAAAACCGCAAATACTCATAAGCTTCCAAATATCTCTCTTTTTCAACAAGTTGCAAAGTTTCAGGTAATGGATCTATCTGTTTTAGTGCTTCAAAATGTGCTTTTTGTTTTAAATCATATCTATCATAAATCATAAATATAGATAAAAGTAACACAAAAAATGCAATAATTTTTAAAAATACTCTCATAATGGTTATTATATCTAAATCAAAAGAAACTATTTGCTATCGTTATAAACATGAAATCTGTATATAGAGAAGTCTTAAAACTTGACCAAAAATGCTATGACAAATATCTTTTAACTGAAGATATACTTATGGAAAATGCTGCGATTGGATTAAAAGATGCTTTACCAAAAAAAGCAAAATCGATCTTAATAGTCTCAGGTCCTGGAAATAACGGAGCAGATGGTATAGCACTCTCTCGTATGATTTATAAAAAGTACAAAAAAGTTTTTTTATATCTACCTTTTGGTGCAAAATCAAAAATGGCAAAACTCCAACTAAAAAGAGCAAGATGCATAGGTGTAAAAGAGATAGATAAGCCTTGTAAAGCTGATGTGATTGTAGATTGTATCTTTGGTTCAGGATTAAAAAGAGAGTTAGATGCAAAGAGTGTAGAGATTATAGATAGACTAAATGAGCAAAAAGCTTATAAGATTGCTTGTGATATTCCAAGTGGTATAGATATTGATGGAGATATAAAGAAAAATGCTTTTATCTCTGATATTACTGTGACTATGGGGGCATTTAAAGAAGCTCTTTTTAGTGATTGTGCTAAAAATTTTACAGGCCGTATTATATGTGCAGATCTTGGAGTTAGCCATAAACTTTATAAAGAGAGTACTAAAACTTATCTTCTTGAAAAAAGAGATATGCATCTTCCACATAGAAGAGAAAAAAACACTCACAAAGGTGATTTTGGGCATCTCTCAGTAGTAGCAGGGAAAAAACAAGGTGCAGGAGTCATAACAGCACATGCAGCCTATGCTTTTGGAGCAGGTCTTGTAACGGTTGTAGAAAATGAGCCTTATATCGTGCCTTATGAACTTATGAGTAGCACAACTTTACCTCATAACTTTACAGCACTTTGTATCGGAATGGGGCTTGGAAATCAGTTTGATGATGAGTGTTTATCAAAGTTTCTTCTATTTCACGATAAGCCAATGGTTATAGATGCAGATCTTTTTTATCAAGATATATTGATAGAAGTTTTGGAAAAAAAGAGAGATCTTGTCTTAACTCCACATCCAAAAGAGTTTGCATCTTTGTTAAAAATGACAAATATCGCAGATGTTAGTGTGCAAGAGATTCAAAAAAACAGATTTAAATATATTAGGCTTTTTAGTAAAAAATACCCAGAAATTGTAACTGTTTTAAAAGGAGCAAATACACTTATTTGTAAAAATGATACGATATTTATCCAAAGATTTGGCACAAATGCACTTAGCAAAGGGGGAAGCGGAGATGTTTTAGCTGGACTTATAGGTTCACTTTTAGCACAACATATAAATCCTCTTCAAGCGGCGATTACTGGTTCATTGGCTCATGCATTTTCAGCTAGAAGTTTCAAGAAAAACTCTTATGCACTTAGCTCACAAGAGTTGATAGAGGGTGTAAAATGCTTATAAAAAAAATCGTTATACTTTTTAGTGGAGAGGGTAGCAATTTAGAAAATCTTTTAAAAAAACTTCATAAAAAGAGTTTTAAATCTTTTCAAGTAGAAGTTGTCTCAGCTATCACAAATAACCCAGATGCAAAAGGGATACAAAAAGCCAAGAACTTAGGAGTAGATACGATAATCTTAAACCATAAAACATTTAAAAGTAGAGAAGAGTTTGACACAAAGCTAGTTGAAACGATTAAAAATCTAGAAGTCAATTTAACAGTTTTGGCAGGATTTATGAGGATTTTAACCCCAATTTTTACAAACGAGATAAAAGCTATCAACATCCACCCATCACTTTTGCCACTTTTTAAAGGAGCTAATGCACTAGAGAGAAGTTTTGACTCAGATATGAAAGTTGCTGGAGTTAGTGTCCATGATGTAGTTAGTGAGATTGATGCAGGAGAGATTATTATGCAGAGATGTTTTGATAAAAAAGAGATGGATTTTGATAACTTTAAAAGCAAAATCCATGAGTGTGAACATGAAATCTACTACAAAGCAGTATTAAAAGTTTTAAAAATTTAATTTCAAACTAAGTATGTTGTATAGGTCTATTTCTTTTACCATTTCCAAAGTTTCTTTTGAATAATCCATTATTAATTCTTAATCCCCTTTATGTAACAACAAAAAATTCTTTTGTTGCATTTTTACTTTCAAATGGAATAGCTGAAATAATCTCTTTTTCAAACTGAACATCTCTGCTCTCACTTGGAGAAGTTTTAGTATAAGTTAAAATCAATTTTGCTGCAAGTTTTTTATCAGACTCACTTGCATCTTTAGAGATAAGAGATAATGGACCAGGTATATCCAAAGCAGTAGCTGGCATATATTTAGAGTTTTGTATCTTCTCTAATCTTTCATTTTCCTCTTGGTCTCTTCCAATTATCAGTTTCGCACCCTCTGTTAATCTAAGATGTCTTCCAACTTTAAGAAGGTCAATATCTTCTAGTGTAAATTTACCATAAGCTACAATATCTTTAATTTTTTGTTCAAATGCTCCCTCAGTCAATAAACATCCACCACCAGGACTTTGATAATCTTCCCAATCAAACTTTTTAGCTAAACCAAGTTGAACCTGACGACTTCTTCCTTTAATATCATAAAGCTTTTCTCTATCTACCCAGCCTTCAAGTTCAGCTTTTGTAGGTTTCATATGTTTTGCAGACATTGGGCGAAGAATTAATCCCTCTTCATCTTCTGCAATATGTGTTACTATTGCTATCGCTTCGGCTCTTTGGCTCATAGGGCGTTGTCCTAAAACTTCCCCTGTAATTATAAATGAAGCATTATATTTTGATAAAAGCCCTTTGGCAATCTTGAACATATATCCGTGGCAATCTATACAAGGATTAAAATACTTTCCATACCCATGTTTTGGATCAAACAGTATCTTTTGGATATACTCTTCTCTTATATCTACAACTACAAATTCAGCCCCTGCAATCTCTGCTCTTCTTCTCATGATGTCACTCTTGTCACTTGTACCACCAAATCCTGTATTCATATGCAGTGCAGTCACTTCTATGCCCATATCACTTATAGTTTTCATAGCCAACATACTGTCAAGTCCACCACTAAATAGTGCTAATGCTCTCATCTTTTATCCTTATCTCTTTTTATATTATTGTTTTTTACCTTAAGGGCATCTCTCAAAATCCTCATATATTACAAGGTCACCTCTATCTAGTTTTTGTAAGTTTTCTTTTATTTTTCGTAGATAAAAACTTTTTTTTTCAAAAGATATGTTACGATTTTGTCTGATTTTTAAAAGTGAATTTTTATTATGTTTTATCAAAAAAACACGAATTTGATTTTTAAGCTCCTTTTCGTTTAATTCCATCAAGTCGTCTCTGATATTAATTCCTATAATTGTGGGCTCATCAAGCTTATTTTGAAGTAAAAGCCTAAACTCTGCTTGATGTGTTATAAAAATATCTTCTCCAACTGTATCCATAACCATATCAATCAAGTGAGGTTTAGAGATAAAGCTCTTTATCATAGAGAGTTCAGATATATCTTCTCTTTGTCTGTTTTGAACTTCATCAGATATTAGGGGATGTTTTTTTTGAACTCGTACAAATTTCTCATTTATGCCAAGAATTGCACCTAAATACCCTTTGTACTCATCTTGTAAAATTGGTGAAAGAGTTTGCAGATAAGAGGTCGCTTGTTTTAAAGCTTCTTCTTTTTGAATAGGATCTTTTATATTAAATTTTGAGAGTATATGCTCAAGTGCATACTCTATCAGAGGTTTTTTATCTCTAAAAAGCTTATTCAACTTTTCTATCTGATTGTTTTTAACCATATCGGCGGGGTCTAGTCCACCACCAAATATAACAACACCTCCGTTAATTCCTTTGGAACTGAGTAAAGACGCAGCTTTAAAAGCAGCTTCAAGCCCAGGCTTATCACCATCATATGCCAAAATAACTTTAGGATTTCCACGAGCCAATAGTGGAACATGATACTCTGTAAGTGCGGTTCCTAGAGATGCAACTGCATTTGTAAACCCTACTTGATGTAGCATTATAACATCTAAATACCCTTCAGTTACTATCACTTCTCCTTTTTGAAGGATGCTTGTTTTTGCTTTGTGGTATCCATAAAGGAGTTTTGATTTGTCAAAAATCTTGCTTTGTGGGGAGTTTATATATTTTGCTGGGTGGTCTGTGATTGTTCGTCCTCCAAAACCTACAATTTTTCCAGTTGGTGAAAAAATAGCAAAAGTAATTCTTTGTGAAAAACGGGCATATGGTTTATCATTATCACCAACTGCAACAAGCCCCAAATCTTTAGCATCACCATAATTAACAGAGTTTTTGCGAAGATAATCTAAAGTGTGAATGGACTGAGGGGCATATCCTATCTCAAATTTTTCAATTGAAGATTCATAAACTCCTCTTTGGAGTAGATACTCTTTTGCACTCTGTTTTAAATCGAGGTTTTTTCTATAAAAAAGGTTGAGATTTTCGACTATTTTTTTCTCTTTATCGTAGAGGTCTTCTTTTTTTTCACTATATTTTAAGTGAATACTATATTGGCTTGCAAGTTTTTCTATAGCTTCAGGGTAGTTTAACTTTTCATACTCCATAACAAATTTAATAGCATCTCCACCAACACCACACCCAAAACATTTATAAATTTGCTTACTTGGGCTCACATTAAAAGATGGAGTATTTTCACCATGAAAAGGACAATTTGCTTTAAATCCAGCTCCACTCTTTTTAAGTTCTATATAACTTCCAACCACATCAACAATGTCAAGTCTATTTTTAAGAGTTTCAATCGATTCTTCTTCTATCATGAGAGATATTATAGCTTATTAATTAAAAAAATTAGTTTTTTTGATTATTATAGTTTTCTTAATATTTTTAGTTATAATGATATAAAAAGGAGTCAAGTGATGCAAAAAGTTATCATAGGGTTAGTAGGTGTAGTTTTAATTGTAGGGGCATTTTTTCTATTTAGTTCTAAAAAGATTATTGAGGTAAAAGTGGATGAGCAGATTGCTATGCTTCAAGCACATGGATTTGAGGTTAATGAAAAAGTCCAAGATACAAATACAGATGTAAAACATTTTGTTGTATCTCTTGTGGATACAGATAAATTTGTGCAACATTTTCCAGAATATAAAAAAGCTTTAGAAGGAGCTAAAAAAGATATTTTAAAAAAGTTTAAATTTGGAGTAGATGTTACATCCTCTGCGGCTACGGTTTCTGCAGATATTTACCCTGTCTCTTTTCCAAAAGAGACATTTTCACAAGAGGAGAGAGATATATTTCAAAAACTTATAGATAAAAAAGCTCTTTTTCTAAAGATGAATTATAACGGTGTTACAAAAAAAATTGATGGAACACTAAGAGATATAGATGAAAAGATTAAAGATATAGGAATAAAAGTAACAGGATTAAATTTTAACGACATAAGTGGCGATAAAATAGATATAAAATATAATATAAAAAATTTAAATTTATCATCATTTGCTAAAGATAAATTTGTAGTAGATGTAAAAGACATCAGTAGTAATATGAGTTACGCAGGAGTAAATAATCAGATTTTAAATGGATTTGTAAAATTTGATAAAATGTTTTTTGAATCTGATAATATTATTGTAAATGTAATAGATACAAATATAGAAATTATTACAGATGTTAAAAATAATCTCTTTGATAGCGGTATTAAAACCACGATAAAATTAATAGATGCAGATATAGCTAAGAAAAAAGTAGAACTTGATGACTTTATATTTGATTATGGAATTAGCAATATTAACTTAGAAGCTTTTAATAAATTAGTAAAATTATTAGATGAAAATGGAACAAACTTTGACTCTCCAGAAGTAACTACAAATGTAGAAAAAATTCTTTCAAATGGGGTTGAAATTTATTTAAATAAATTTGGAGTTGACAATATAAAATATGACCAAGAGAGTTTAAAAGGATTTTCAGTCAAGTCAAAAATCAATATATTAAAAGATTCAAATTTTCTAAAAAACATTCAAGTATCACCGATGCTAGCTATCTCTGCTATAGAGATGAAATCAAAGATAGAGGTATCAGATGAACTTTTTTCAATCATAATAAAAGATCCAAAAGCAATGATGCTTATGATGTTTAAACCAAAAGATGAAAATGGGCATAAAGTTTATGATATTGATCTAAAAGATGGAGCTTTAAACATCAATGGTCAGCCTATGATGTAGTTTTTTTAGATACAATAAGAGTTAAAAAATAATAAGGATTATTATTGAGAAGTGATGAGGTAAAAAAAGGATATAACAGAGCCCCACATAGAAGTTTGTTTAGAGCAACTGGATTAAAAGATGAGGATTTTGATAAGCCGTTTATTGGGGTTGCAAACTCATTTAATGAAGTAATACCAGGGCATTTTTTCTTGGATGAGTATGGAAAAATAATTAAAGATGAGATTTTAAAAAATGGTTGTGTACCGTTTGAGTTTAATACTATTGGCGTAGATGACGGTATTGCGATGGGGCATGATGGCATGCTCTATTCTCTTCCAAGTCGTGAGATTATCGCTAGCTCTATTGAGACGGTTATGAATGCTCATAAGCTAGATGCAATGATATGTATTCCAAATTGTGACAAAATTACTCCTGGTATGATTATGGGAGCTTTAAGGGTAAATGTTCCAACTATATTTGTAAGTGGCGGACCTATGAAAGCTGGAAAACTTCAAGATGGAACGGCGATTGACCTTGCTACTGCTTTTGAAGCTGTTGGACAGTTTGAAGCTGGAGAGATTGATGAGAATAGATTGACAGAGATTGAGTGTGAAGCTTGTCCTAGTGGCGGTTCTTGTTCTGGCATGTTTACAGCAAACTCTATGAATACTCTAATGGAAGCTATGGGAATTGCACTTAAAGGAAATGGCACGATATTAGCTCGCACACCTGAGAGAGAAGCACTTTTGAGAGTAGCAGCTCGTAGAATTTGTGAAATTGCAAAAGATGAAGCTTTAAGAGAAAAATTTAAGATGAAAAATATTTTAAATAAAAAAGCAGTAAACAATGCCTTTGCCGTAGATATGGCGATGGGTGGAAGCTCAAATACAGTTCTTCATATGTTAGCAATTGCAAAAGAAGCTGATGTTGAGTTTAACTTAGCAGATATAAACACAATGAGTAAACGAGTATCTCACATCGCTAAAATCTCTCCATCTTTAACAACTGTTCACATGGAAGATGTTCACAATGCTGGAGGAGTTAGTGCTGTAATGTGCGAAATATCAAAAACCAAAGGTAAAGTACTTGAGCTTGATAACTTAACAATTGAAGGACAAACAATAGGTGAGAGAGTTGCTGATGCAAAGATAATAGATGCAAGAGTTATACACACTATCGATAACCCTTACTCAAAAGTAGGCGGATTAGCGATACTTTTTGGAAATTTAGCACTAGAGGGAGCTGTTGTAAAGACTGCTGGAATTGATGAAAACATGAGAGTGTTTAGCGGAAAAGCGGTCTGTTTTGATTCACAACAAAAGGCGATAGTTGGTATCACAGGTGGCAAAGTAAAAGCTGGAGATGTTGTGGTTATCAGATATGAGGGTCCAAAAGGAGGACCTGGGATGCAAGAGATGCTAGCTCCTACTTCACTGATAGCTGGAATGGGACTTGGTGACAAAGTTGCACTTATAACTGATGGTAGATTTTCAGGTGCAACAAGAGGAGCTAGTATAGGACATGTTAGTCCTGAGGCTGCTGAAGGTGGCTTGATTGGACTTTTGGAAGATGGAGATATTATCGATATTGATGTTGATAATTATCAGCTTAGTGTTAAAATATCTGAAGAAGAGATTGCAAAAAGAAGAGCAGTATTTAAGCCTCTTGTTAAAGATGTTGAAGGCTCTTGGTTAAAACAGTATCGGCTATTGGTCACAAATGCTAGCAATGGGGCTATGCTTAGGACTGAGTAAGTAAATTAAAAGGAGAGAAAAATGGCGATAGTTGAATTTTTAGGCCCGATAAATAGAGAATCTATGGAGATAGATATAGCAAACTTATCAGAGCTAAAAGAGGTATTTAAAGATGATCAAGATATTCAAGGTTGGTTAGAGACTTCTGCAATTGCGGTTAATGATGAGTTAGTTTCGCATCTAAACATTCCACTTCTCTCACAAGATAAAATCTCATTTTTACCACCTGTTTGTGGAGGCTAGATGCTAGAGTTGTACGATGGAGCATTGGAAGCTCCAGAGATTTTAACTAGATGGTATAATACTTATAAAGAGGAAAACTACGGTGCTTTTATAAACTTTGTTGGAATTGTTAGAGATGAAGATGGTATACAAGGACTTAGTTTTGATGTTTATGAGCCTATATTGAACTCTTGGTTTGACAAATGGCAAAAAAAAGCAAAATCACAAAATGCTCTGCTCCTTATGGCTCACTCTCGTGGGGATGTTTTAAATCATCAAAGCTCTTATATCTCCGCTGTATTATCTCCTAAAAGACGAACTGCATTAGAGATGATTGATGAGTTTGTTGAGGATTTTAAAGCAAAAGCTCCCATTTGGAAGTATGATATAATCAAAGGAAAAAGAGTTTATGCAAAAGATAGAAGTACACCTCTTCCAAATAGTGGCTTATTAGGAAAGTAGATGGCATTTATAACTTATAAGAAATCTATAAAAAACCTACAACAGAGTTTTCAAATACCAACTATCACAGAAAAAATCTTTTTAGGCGATGCAATTGGTCGAGTTTTAGCAGTAGATATTGTAGCTAGAGAAAACTCTCCAAAATTTTTAACCTCTGCAATGGATGGTTATGCTTTAAAGCATAGTGATCAATCTTTAGGTCGTATTAAAATTGTTGGTTCTTTACCAGCGGGAGAGATGCATAAAGAGGAGATTTTTAAAGGGCAGGGTATAAAAACTTTTACAGGCTCACTTATGAGCAGTGGAACTGACACTTTGATACCAATTGAAAATGTTTCAGTAGATGGAAGTGAAATTATCATAAACAAAGAGGTTCCAAAGGGGTTTGCTGTTCGTGTAATTGGTGAAAATTATAAAAAAAATGAGGTATTGATTGAAAAAGCAGTTGTACTTAATTTTGCTCATATTGGAGTGATGGCTAGCCTTAATATATCTCAAATTGAAGTTTTTAAACAGCCAAAAGTTACAATCATTGCTACTGGAAGTGAGATACTTGATGTTGGAGAGAAACAGACAAATGAATCACAAATAAGAAGCTCAAATCAATTTACGCTAGAAGCTTTAAGTAAAAAAGCAGGAGCAAAAACATTAAGAGCACCCTTAGCTAAAGATAACAAAGAGATTATCGAGCAGATTATCTCACAAGCTTTAGAAGATAGTGATATAGTTGTTACAACTGGTGGAGTTAGTGTTGGAGATTATGATTTTGTAAAAGATATAATTGCAGAGCTTGAACCAGAGTATATTGCAGATGGTGTTTTGATAAAGCCAGCACAACATATCAAAATTGTAAAAATTGGTAGAAAATATATTTTTGCACTTCCTGGTTTTCCATACAGCTCAACTGTAGCATTTATACTCTATGTGATACCGCTTATTTATCAGCTACAAGGAAGAGAACCTGCACTTCCAATGCTTGAAGCCATACTAAAAAATTCTTACAAGAAAAAATCCAACAAAACAGAGTTTGTTGCAGTAAATTTAAGTTATAAAGATGGCAATTATGAAGTTGATTTTGAAGGCAAAAAAAGTGGTTCAAGTGCTATACTTACAAATATGTTAGGAGATGTAGGTTTGATGGTTGTAAATGAGAGTAGTGAAGATTTGAAAGTAGGGGATAGGGTAGAGGTTATTGATTTGATGGCACTTTGATGTTTATAATCTATAATGTATTCTTTTCTTCGATTTGATGCAGATGACTATATAAATCATAAGTTTTATTTGCTATCAAATCCCAATTATGATTAAGTTGCAAATACTCAATCCTATTTTCAAATATTTTTTTATTTTCAGTTTTTAATAGTGTATTTTTTAATTTTTTTACTAAATCATTTAAATCACCTGTATTAAAATAATTATGGAATTCGAGTGGCAATATTTTATTTACTTCTAAATCACTTATTAAAACTTCAGTTTTAAAACTCATAGCTTCTAAAACTGAAATAGGAACAGCCACTTCATTAACTGATGTTAATAAGAATATTTTAGCATTATAAAATAATGTTTTAAGTTCATCTCCAGATACAAATCCTGTCAATATAATATCTTTATTTTTTTTTGCCAATATTTTTATTTTCTGAGCATATTTTGTATTTCCATCACCTGCAATAACAAGTGGATATTCAGTTTCTAGTTTATTGTAAGCTTTAATCATTATCTTTAAGTCTTTTTCTTTTGTAAATCTAGCTGCAGTAAAGATATATTTTTTTGATAATAAATCATATTTTTCTAAATATTTCTTTTTATTAAAATCAATATTAGAAATTATATCTACACCATTTTTTATTAAATGTATGTTTTTATATTGTAGCTTATATTCATAATAGTCATGTTCAGATACTGTTATAGTTATATTTGATAGTTTTGAGCATTGCTCAGAAAATTTAATAATTCTTTTTTGAATCCAATTCCATTTTGGATATATATAATCTCTTGAATGAACAGTTGTAATAACTTTTATTCCAAATAATCTAGCTATAGGTACAAAAAGTGTACTATTAAGACCTTGAAAATGAATTATATCAGGCTTGTAGACTAGTATGGCATAAATTATGCTTTTAAAAGCATAATAAAGTTTATCAAAACCATTTGAATTGAAAGTTCTAAAATATTTAAATTTTATATCTTTCCATTTACTGAGCTGGTTTTGAGAGTCATCTTTGAAAGCACAAACTAAAATTTCAATATTGTTTTTTTTTGATAATCTTGGATATAGCTCTTCACAATGTTTCTCAATACCTCCTATTGTATTTGGAAAACCTCTTGCTCCAATAACAAAAATTTTCATTGTGATACCTTTTTATATTTAGTATATTTAGTTGGAGTCATATAAATTCCAAATAATAAAAAGAATATGAAGGGTATTGGATATATCAAAACTGGGTAATGTAGACCAATAAAAAAAAGTACAAATATAGACAAGTTAAAATAAAAATTTTTTGCTTTAATCATTAAATGAAGAATATATATAATCATTACAGATGTATAAAGTAATCCAATTTTACCAATAACATATATGGGACCAAAATCAATTGCAATATTTCTAGCATCATCTATACCAAAAAGTAAATCTAAAAATGTTAGATTCATAAAATATGGCTCAATAATGTCCTGATAAAAATATATTAGATTAGCGGAAATATAGTCAATACTTATTTTATGGCTTAATATTTTATATGTAAATATTAACTCTTCTTGATAGGTGAAATAAATAAACAGTACAACCATAACAAGCGGTATCATAATAAAAAACATAAGTAGTTTATTTCTAGAAAATAAAAATATTAATATAATAAAATATCCTAAAATACCTGTTCCAGATTTTTGAAAAACAACAGTCAATAAAAGCATTATAGAGTATATGATTTTATTTTTTTTTGAAATTTGGATTTTTTGTGTATCTATCATATAAAGTCTTGTTAAATATAAAAATAATACAACACCAATATTTATTGATGGTTGACCAAATAATCCAAAAGGTCTATTAAAATAATCATGACCCATTCCTGCTCTATATAGTAATTGCCAAGTATCTGGTATATCCGTATATAAAACTATATGCCCAATTACTATAGCTATAAAGCTTATAGTTAATATATAATTTATATAAAAAAATAAATATTTATCTAAAAAAGACTTTATATCAATAAGATGTAAAAAAATAAACAATATAAAATAATTAAAACAAAAAACAATATATACATTGAAATTTATATTTCCGTAAAGTAAAATTTTATATATAATAGTTAACATTATTAAGATAATTTGTAGAACAATATAAAAAGTTATATTTTGATTATTTAATTTTTTATCTTTTTTTTTGAATAATATAATTGTTAATAAAATTAATAAGATTATGATAATTAAGTTTAGGCTTCCTGATATTCTATTTGATATTACATTCATCCATGGTAGCAGTAATAAAAAAGTATAAAAAAAGGTCTCTCTTTTTATACTTAATCTTTTACTCATTATTTAATATACTTAAACTTACTTATTATTGGATAGAGTATTTTATAATTTATATGAACTAATATAAATACAAGTAAATATTTACTTTTAAAAAACTTTATTGTATTCATTAACTTTGTTGCTATTTTATTGTTTCCTTGTTTCCAATTAGAGATTGCTTCTTGATATATATTAAATTTTTCTACTGCATTGATTTCATTTTTATATTGATTTTTCAATGCTTTTGTATTAAAAAATTTTTCCAAAAAATCTTTTCTTTCCTCAAGAAATATTTCATAATTATTCCAAGTAGCACTTTGTTCATGAACACGCCAATATGCTAGCTCTTGATCTATATATTTTGCCTGAGAAAAAAATAAAATTCTTAAAAAAAAATCATACTCCTCTATATGTTTATAGTTTTTGTTAAAAGTGATATTATTTTCTTTAACTATACTTTTTTTAATCATAGCCGTTGGTATATAAATATCATAATGTTTTAATGTTTCTCTAAAAATATGCCCATTTGGTAAAGCTTTTCGATAAAAAACAGTTTTTTTTTCTCCTTTATTATTAATTCTGTATCCATTTGAATAGACAAAGCCTAGGTTAGTATTTTCTAAAAAAATACTAACCTGTATTTCAATTTTTTTACTATCTATAATATCATCACAGTCAAGAAATGAGAAAAAATCACCATTAACTTTTTTTAAAGCATTGTTTCTACCTTCACCCAAATTGGTATGTTTTGGAGCATAAAAGTATTTTATCCGACTATCGTTGTAAGATTTTATAATATCAGCACTTTTATCTGTGGATTGATTGTCCCAAAAGATAATTTCCCAATTTTGATAAGTTTGTGCAAATATACTATCAATTGCTTCTACAAGATAAGTATCACTGTTGTAACAATTCATTATAATTGAGACTAAAGGTTGTTTAATCATTATAAAAATCCTTTATGTTTCTCTATCTTATTTGCTTTAAATTCGCTTGCTAACAATAATGTTTTCACAATACTCCTTTGTTTGTGATAATATCTTCCGAGTTTTTCAATGCAATTAAATATTGCTTCAATTTTTTAGGATTAATTTTATTGTGAGTTGGTAAATTTAATACATGTTTAGTTGCATTTTCTGAAACTGTATTTGAGCCAATTTTATAAAAAATCTCTTCAAAATTGGAATCTCTTCCTTCAGTCACACTTTTAAACCAACTAGAAAGTTCAATCACTTTTGAAAACTTCTTTTCCCATTTATCTCTATTGTTTACTAAAAATGAATATCTTAAAAAGATATTTTTACTATTATTTATATAATCATCTGTATAAATATTTAAAATATCATTGTAATATTTTGCAACTTTTTTTCTATGTTGTATATTTTTATCTAAATTTTGCATTTGAGTTAGACCTACTTTTGCTAAAATATTTGATAATTTTGCAGGATAAGAATAATTTGTAGGTTTTGTTAACATTTTTTCATCTAAAAAATATCTCATGATATTTAATTTAGTCAATATTACACTCATAAATTTACCAATCCAATATACTCTAGGATGAGAAAAAATGAGATTTAGTAAAAATGTGATAGCAATTTTTTTTGTATATTTTTTATCTAAAAAAGGTACACCTTCATATTCTTTTTGAAATTTTTCTTTAAAAATCTCATTGTTAACAGAGACAAAGCCTCCAAGTCCTGTATTTATTACCTTTGATCTATCTGTTGAAAAGTATCCAAAATCACCAATTGTACCAGCATAGCCCTCTTCAGCTTTTGCTCCTAATGCCAATGCCGCATCTTCAACAATTATTAAATTATGTTTCTTAGCTATATTTTTTATAGCTGTTATATCGCACATTTGACCAAAAGTATGTTGTGCATATAAAACTTTTGTTTTATCTGTAATAAGGTTTTCTATCTTAGATACATCAATGTTAAAGTCATTGTTTTTTATATCACAATAAACAGGTTTAGCACCACGATATATAATGGCATTTGGAACAACTATACAAGTATATGAGGGAATAATAACTTCATCATCTTCTTTGATACCTATAGATTTTAAAATAGTATAAAATCCCATTCTTCCGCTTGCAAAAGTGTATATATCATCATTTTGTAAAAGATTTTTTATACTTTTTTCATATTTGTTAATATCTTCACCAGTTACAATATCTTTACCTAGAAGAAGAAATTTGAAAACTTTTTTAAATTCATGCTTGTTGTTAGTTCCACTAAAAATATTCATTTTGTAGTGAGGATATGAAGGGAGGATATTGATTATTTTTTTTATCTTATCTATCAACATGGTTAAATAATCCTCTAAAATTAATTTATTTCTGACCACTTTTATATTTTCTAGAAAAGAGATATATTTATTATAACTTATGAAAAATATATAACCGCTTAAATTAATTAATTTGACTAATTAGTTTTTTCCATAAAGAGAATTTTTTATTTAAAAATAAGAAATTCTCTTTATGGTTGTTTTCATTTTTTGTAATAGGTTGATCCAAAGCTTTAGAAAATGTATCTATATCTTTGGCTATTGTGAGTAAGGTATGTTTTTCAATAGCTGCCATATTTAAACTATTTAAAGATATTAATGTAATTGTTTGTATATTATTAAAAAGTGATTCTACAAGAACCGAAGAGCTGTTTGTTGTGATGACCACAGATACATTTTTTAATAAAATATTTATAGAAGTATTAACTTGTTCATATTGAGGGAAGTCTTTGATATTATCTATAATTTCTTTGACATTCAAATTTGGGTGTGGTTTGATAATGATTTTTGTAAATTTTTTTTTACATTTATTATAAGCTTGGGAGAATTTCATCAAAAGCTCTTGACTCTCTTTAAAGTTAATTGATGTTGTAATCAAAGCTGTATTATTTTTGATATCTCTCTTTGTAGTGTCTGTTTCTGCCAGATAACTATATCTGTTTGCTTCTACTTCTTTTAAATTATTTAATCCTTGAGAACTAAAAAATTCTTTAGATTTTTTTCCGTTGCAAGCTATAATATTGGGCAATGGATATGAAAAATTTATTAATTGATAAGTCTCTGGTTTGTTAAAATAGTTTAACATCATAGTTTTTAATGTAACATGAACAACTCCATAGCTTTTTGTAGAACAGTTTTTATGATAAGTATGGTTTACAATACCTTCCCAGCCCTGCATCTCAAGTAAATAAAAAAGAGAGTTTGATGTTTTTAAATTTTTAAATACCTTATTATATTTATATAACCATATCAATGCTAGAACAAGACTCCTGCCAGAGATAGATTCTTGCCAATCATCTTTATGTATTTCAAATAAATTGATATTTTTATTAGGCATTAAAAACAACTTGCTATCAAATAAAATCTTATATTTTTTTGTAAAAAAAGCAATCTTTGCAAATAGCTTAAATAAGTCATAAATTTTGTTAAATTGCTCAATAGATATATAATTATTTTTAGGGTTATTAGTTTTGTACATTATCAAATCTTCAATGAATTGCTTGTATGATAACTCTTTTTTCGCAGTATAAAATAGTATATGATTAACACTATCTTTTTCAAATAGATGATGTAGCTCTTTACCCCAATACTTACTGATGAAATTTCCTTTTTGATAGCCTTCTTTATCTATATTGGGATAATATGTTAATATAGAATTTATATCTTCTGTATTATTGAAATGTTTTAGCATCTTTTTTGCAGTCAAGGTATGTTTAATTTCTCTGCTTAAAAAATAGATTGAAGATAATAAAGTTGATTTAAGAAAAAAAGATTTTAAATTAAATTTATGTTTCGTTTTAATTTTATTGATGTATTGAATTGAGTTTTTTTGAGCAAAATTTTGTAAAGTTATCGAAATATCTTGTTTATCACTTAAAATATATATCTTTTTAATCTTTAATTGATTGATGATGTCAACTGTTTTTATTAATTTTAGAGACCTAAAAAGGCTGTCAGATTTTAGAGGATTTTTTTCCGCTAATTTTGTTGACCACCACAATGAATAGTTGTCATCAAACTTCATATATTTCAATATTGTTGTATCCGAGATTTGTTGGAGTGGAAAATTATAAATCCATTCTAAATAATCTTTTTTTAACTCTTCTTTACTGTTTTCAAACTCTTCTAAAAAGTTAATTTTTTCTATATTATATTTTGAAAGATTTTTAAAATATAAGTTTTCACTATTGCCATTAAAATCTAAAATATATGTCTTTTCGTTATTGAGTTGAATATCTACAAATTTCTCAGTATTTAAAAAAACTAAATTCATTTTTTTATTTCTATATTTTTAAAGGTCTCTTGAAATGAATAAATATATTGTTTGGAAAATTTGATTAAGTCTTTATTGTTATAACCATAAAAATCTATATAATTATCTTTTGCAGCTTCATAGTCATTGATACTGTCACCAATTAAAATCGTTTCTCTAGGCTCGTAGTTAAAATGAAGCATAATATTTTTAACCAAATTAACTTTAGGGGTTGGAGACCCTTCAATAGTTTTAAAGTATTTGTAAATTTCAAGTTTGTTACATAGAAAATTTAGTTCTTTTTCCTCTGATCCTGAGACTATATGCATATTAGAGTTATTTTGTTTTATAAAATCAAGTGCCTCTTTAATTAGATATTTTTTATTTGGTAACTTCTCTCTCATAATCTTAGAAAATTTATCTGCTAAAACTTGAATTTCTAATTTACTTATCTCTTGATCCAAATAGTGATTATAAAAATATTTAATTTTTACAAATCTTGAAAGTCCTGCATTGTATCTATGATATTTTATAAAATCATCAACCATCTCTTTTGGATATGTGGAAACTATTTTTTTAAAGCCATAATCTCGAATCTCCATCGAATCAAGAATGACACCATCAAAATCAAATAAAATATTTTTAATCAATAATAGTCCTGTACTTATCAAATATTATATTATTTGCCATCTCTTTCCTAACAAAAACTAAATCTTCTTGAGTATCAACACTTATGGCACTACTGCTTACTTTCACACCTTGTATTTTATATCCATGTTCAAGAACTTTTGTAAACTCATTAGATTCTGTAGTACTTAGAGGTGTATTTTCTAAAGTCATATAGGTATCCAAAAAATCTTTTACAAAAGAGACAATAAAATAAGCCTTATGCATTTTTTTTACTCCTTCTTTATAACCATAAGGTATATCACTTCTTGAAATATATATAATTTCTTCTTTTTTATTAACAACTACTTTTTGATCTGAAGGTGAATTCTTTTTATAAAAATCGTTATAAAGCATGGCAATATTTGCATTTAGTTGCATCGATTTATCTATAAGAATATCTATGTGTTTAGGAGTTAACAACGGCTCATCACCATTGATAATAATATATAAGTCTCCTTGTATTTTTTGAGAAATTTCATAAACTCTTTCTGTGGCATTACTATGTTTTATATCCGTCATAATTGCTTTACCACCATATTTTTCAACGACATTATAAATGCGTAAATCATCAGTAGCAACATAAAGCTCATCTAGTATTTTTGACATTTGAGCTCGTTTTAAAACATGTATGATCATCGGTAATCCGCAGATGTCTTTCAAAGGTTTACCTGGCAATCTACTAGATGCGTATCTCGCAGGAATTATTCCAATAATTTTTTGTTTTGAAAACTTCTTAAACATAGATGAAGTTATATAGGTTAAATGAATTTTATTAGATATTTTTTTTATTGCATCTGATAAATCTCTATTTAAATTCGATATGGCACTCTCTTCTATAATTTGATTACACTCTTGATAACTATAATTGCTCATACTATTTTTACTATATCCATCAAACCCTGCAATTGCAATATCTTGTACAGAATTCATAATAAAATAATTTAGCAATAAAATTGCCACATTGTCTACTTTTATATCCATAAAATTAAAAAGTTCTTTATAGTTAAGCACATAGCAATCATTATGTGTTGCTTTTACTTTGATATTGGATGTGATAATCAATTTATTAGAATCTTCTATAAAATCACAAAATTCATCATATCGGATCTGATTTGAAAAAAATAGATAATCTGTTTTTATATAAGAGTCAATATGATTTAAACCAATAGTTATATATAGCTCTTTTTTAATACGATTTATTATTTTATTTGTGTGCTCTTTCACACTGTTTCCTGAGGCAATTAACAATATTTTAGAATTAAAAAAATCATTATTTAGGTTTTTAATTGAGAGGATTAGTTTTTCTTTATGAGCAATATATATCTGTTCTATGATATTTTTATTAAATTCTCTACGCTCTTTTGTAGGTATATTTGATAACAATTGTTTTATTTCAGTGATAGCTAAATTTTTTTTATTAATTAAAAAAGAAGCATAATTTGGATGACAATATTCGGTTGCAGACAAAAAATGCTCCAATGAATATCCCCAACTATTGTTTTTGTGTATACTTAATAAGTACTTATCAACAACCTCTAATAGCGGATCTATATCATATTTTATACCCACTCTTCTGTTGATATAATTAGCCAGTAATTCGGTATTTAAATTTCCAGCACCTCTTCCCATTCCGTATATAGATGCGTCTATCATAATATTTCTGTTTGAATATGAAGAAATTTCTATAAAATCTATAGCATTAGAATATGATAGTTGTAAGTTATTGTGCGAGTGAAAACCTAAAGAGGTTTTAGGATTTAAATTGTGTTCAAATAGATAATAGAGTCGTCTAAAATCATCTCTAAACATAGAGCCGTGTGTATCTACAATATACATTGCTGTAGCATTTAGTTGGTTGCACTGTTGAATAAAATTTATGATTTCACTATCGGTGTATGATTCAGTGGCAATAGGCTGAATAAAAAGTTTATACCCCTTTTCTACAATACTTTCCATTTGCGAATATACTTCCAAATGGTCTGGTTTTCTAAAAGAAAAACGAATACCATTAATTTGATTTGATATAGATGTATCGATTTTTGGCAAGTTGTGAATATTATATTTGCCATATTCAATCATAGCAACTTTCAGTGTATTTGATTCACTTGGAATATCTTTTAATAATTTGTTAATTGATTTACAACTTTTAAATCGTGTAAAATCACTCTCTTTTCCGCTATCGTGATCTAAAAAACCGCATTCAACAATATCGATTTTGGCATTTTGTAAATTAGTTATTATACTTTTTATTTGATTATTATTAAATAAAAATGAGTTTACATATCCACCATCTCTTAATGTGCAATCAAGAATATTTATAGACAATTTATTTACCTTTTCTTAAATTTCATTAAAAATGTATTAATTTCATTTTTTGATACTGAAAAAATATTTGGATATAGATAAGACACAATTATAACTGAAATAAAATATATAAAGCCTGAAACTAAGAAATCAAATATTGGTTTTTGAGTAACAGGAGCTAGACTTTGACTAACTAAAGCAAAAAATAGAAAAAACAGTATAGAGTAAATTTGATGTTTAAGAAAATAAGATATATTAAGATTTAAAAATTTACTATTAAAATATAATTGTATGTTTACTCCTATAAATTGTCCTAAAATCATTTTCATAGCTAATCCCATAGCACCTAAATCTAAAAAATATATGAAAATAATTGAGAAAATCATACCAATTGCCATAGAGACTAACCCGATATTTCTATAAAGCTTTGTTTGCTCAGTTGCATAGAAAATTGAACTGCTTAATTGTCCATATGTTTGGTGTATAGGATAAAAAGCCATAATTACCACCACCCATAATGCATCTTTAAACTTTTCATCTGTAAGTATAGATAGTAAATTTTCAGCTTGAAGAGATATAAATACTCCAAAAAAAGCAGCTATAGAGTAGAGCATTGGAACATAACGACTAAAAAGTTTTTTCATATTTTCAAAATCTTTTTGCTCAAAAGACTTTGAAAATTCTCTCATGATGATAGGAGTCATAGCACCTGTAAATAAAAAACACATAGCAGCTATACTATAAGCTAATCCATAAAATCCTGTTTGTGTTGAACCACCCATTTTCTGTATAAGCCAGATATCAAATAACCCTACAATGATAGAAACAGTGCTATAAACCACTAATGGTGAACAAAATTTTATAAATTCATTGGTTAGTTTTTTAAATTCCAGTTTTAGTGTTAATAAGTTTTTGGAAAAAATCTTTTTTTTCCAAAATAAAAAAGAGATAATTACTAACAATGAAAAAATTGAAATATAGTGAAAATAAAAATAAGTTGTTAAATCAAAAGTTATACCGTATACAAAAAAGAGCAATAAAAAAAGAGAGAATATTTTATGAATAATTTTAATCAACTCAACTGAAACTGTTAAAGCATATGCATCGGATATTTTGATATATATCTGAGTAAACCATGTGAAAAATCCAAACATAAGACCAAAATAAATATATTGATTAGGGATGTCTGGCAATATTGCTTTAGTATAATCAAATATATCTATAAAAAATATGAATAGAAAAATCAATATTAAAAGCATAAAAGCATAAATAAAATAAAAAGTAATTAACTCTTTTCTATTTGATTTTGCCGAAAGCTTTGTAAAAAATGCAATAGAGCTACCCATATCCAAAAATCCAATAATTTGTGTAAAGAATTGCTGAAGATAAGAAAATTGCCCATAAGCAATTGGACCTAGTGCTTTTGGCACTATTGCAATTATAAGAACACCTATTATGCCATTTAAAAAATTTGCAACTAATTTAACTGCATATCGTTTTTTTAAACTATCTTCCATGGAATTCTTTTTCAAGTATTTGTGTCACTATTTTTTTAGTATCACATTTTTTTGATGAGTAGTATTCAATAATTTCATCGTTTTTTTCTCTATTTTTTGTAATTTTTTCAATATTTTGAATTTTATCTTTTAAGTCTTCTATATTGTCAATCAAAATAAACATTTTTTTCATATCTTTTATTGTCTCTTTAGGTAGTGGAGTAGGGGAGCCACAAAACATAAGAATATCTCTCTTATAGTGAAGTTTACGATTTAAAAAATCTGTAGTAAAGTAATCACTAATGATATATTTTGATTTTTCGATTAAGTTATGAGTAGATGAAGAGGTCTCAATGGTTATATTGTTATAAGTCTTTGATACCTCCAATAAAGGTACATATAACATTGATGTAAGCATACCTGGATGAATTTTAATACATATTGTTTTTTGAGTAAAATTTTTACCAAAGATGTTGATAATATTTAGGTGCTTTTTATATAGTTCATAACCATCAATACTATGTAAAGAGTTATTGAAATCAACATAACAATTATTTCCCATATAATCATGCCCCTGAGTAATATATAAAAAATCATAATCTCTTTTTTTCTGTAGTATAGGGCGGTTAAAAAGCAGTGAACCTACACTATAAACTTTTTTAGCACCTAAATCTTCAAATATTTTTTTTGTATAATCATTGATTACAAAATTTATATTAGCTGGTCTGATTTCTGAGTCTTTGAGAAAGATAGATTGATATAAATAATTTCCATGTTGATAAAAAATAGCAGGATATTCACTCTTATTTATAGATTTAGCATAAATTGCATTTTGAATAGTGGCTAAAAATGTAAAAGGTATAATTTTTAAAGGTTCTTTATTTTTATTTATAGCTTTTATTTCTTTTTGCATTTCATCGATAAATTCAATTAATAATTTTTCAACATTTAATGAGTATGAGTTAGAAAAAAATTTTATAATATCTCTGCGATAATTACTATTTAATTTATCTATCACTTCGATTTTGTTTAATTTTTTGTTAAGTTTATTATAGAATTTTTTATAAAACATGTTGTCATATTTATATATATTTTTTCTATCTTTTGCTAAAATCCTTCCTGACAAGATTAGTTCTAATATTCTTTTAAATTTAAATTTTCTTGATCTTTTTATATAAAATTTATAATCTACTAAATTGTCAACATGAACAGTTTTTATATTATGTAAACTAGATATCAAAGATGTTTTATTGTTTAAAAGTGAACTAATAGTTGTTTTGCTATTCATGGTGTCGGTAATATAAATTATTTCATCATATTTTTTATAATCAAGAAATTTCTTAATTATATCAATATAATAAAAGTAATTGATTACCATGGAGTAGCGATATAGTGTAGATTCTAAATAATCATACGGTAAAATCACTTTTTTAAATTGAGCTATTTTATTTAAAATATCATTTCTGAAATTTTCAACTGAAATTAAATTGTGAAAAGTTAAATACTTTATATCTTTTTCTTCTAACATGTATATAGAAAATGGTGTTAATGCTATAATATCACCATCAGCTAAATAGTCTGAAATATTAATATAGCTTTTTTTCTTAATGTCAACGATATAAAGTTTTTGTATCATAAATTACTCAAACATATTCCACTTTAAAACATCATCTTCTTTTATATTTTGCCCTGCTTTTTGCCCTACAATATCATCAATAAATTTAGGACTTACTCCAAAAGCTGGTCTTTTGAAAGTTAAGTCATTTTTTTCTATTATTTTACCTTTTGGAATATCTATTAGAGCAACTAAACTTCTTCTTGCATTTGCACGAGAAAGTGCTTCATCTTCAAGTGCTTCAACTTTAAAACTGCCTAATATCTCAAAAGTTCTTTCAAGATTTTTTCTATATATTTTTAAATCTTCTTTATCCATAGCATGATAGTGGTCATTTCCTGGTAGCGTTTTATCATTGGTAAAATGCTTTTCTATTATTACACATCCTAGCATTGTAGCCATCTCACAAACTTTCATATCCTTTGGTAAAGTATGGTCACTATAGCCTATTATTTTATCTGGGAATTTTTGCTTTAAATCTAAAATCATTCCAAGGTTGGCATTTTCATCTGGAGTAGGATAATTCAAAACACAGTGTAAAAGTGAAAGTGAATTACCAAACTTCTCTATCCAAGAGACCGCTTCTTGTATCTCATGAAGACTACTTGCTCCTGTTGAGAGTATAATTGGTTTGTTGAATTTGCAAATATACTCTATAAAAGGCTTGTTTGTAATGTCTGATGATGATATTTTATATACATCCATCATATCATTTAAAAAGTCTGCTGATTCTATATCAAAAGGAGTACTCATAAACTCTATATCAACACTATCACAGTACTCTTTTAACTCTTCCATCTCATTTATCCAAAAACTATCATGTTTTTTAAATAACTTATATTGAGAAGTGGTTGGTTCTTTTGTTGTATCCCAGTAAGATGGTGAGTCTTTAGATGCTAATGTTTCAGCTTTATAGCTTTGAAACTTGACAGCATCTGCTCCACCCTCTTTTGCTTCATCTACAAGTTTTTTTGCAGTTTGCATACTACCCTCATGATTTACACCAATTTCGGCTATGACATATGGTTGGTATACCTTGTTTTCATAAGGATTTATAGTTTTAAATAATTCTATAAGTTTCATTTTTTCTCCAAAAACAGAGCTATTAACTCTTTACTATTTATATTTATCTTGATATCTTTCATTGCAAGTTTTTCATAATCGCTAAATGTATCTACATCAAATTTCAGCTCAGGATAACAAAGAAGATTGTCTAAAGGATCAAAAGTTTTAATATTAAATTTATCATAATTATCAGTAATATATGACAAACAATGTTCTCTGTGTCCTTGTTCTTTTGCATCATTGTGTATTTTTTCAAAAAGTTCAAAAGATACCATTTCGGCACCAATTCCATCTGGGTAATTATTGTTTTTAGGAATATGATTATATGCATAATCAGGTTGTTCTTTTTCATAAAACTTGATTAAATTATCTATTTCCTCCCCATCAATAAGTGGATTATCCGCACAAATACGAATAATGTGAGTAGCATTATACTCTTTTGCTACTTTATAAAATCGACTTAATACATCATTTTCACTACCACGATGCACTTTCACATTTAGTTTTTGCAAATACTTTGCTAAAGTATTATTCTCTTTTGTATTTGGAATAGCAACAACAATTTCATCTAGTAATTTTGATTGTCTTACTCTTGTTACTACCCATTCGATAATTGGTTTTCCGTGTAATGAAAGTAACATTTTTAATGGTAGTCTTGTTGATCCTAAACGAGCTTGTATAATTCCTACTCTTTTCATAATAACTCCATAATTTTCTTAACTATTTTCTGTTTATTATCTCTAAAATGAAATTTTTTTATATTTAAATATAATAGCTTTCTAAAAATTCTATCTATAGCTATTTTTTTAAAATTTTTTTTGATTAACTGTTCAGTATTCTTGTTAAAAATACCTAAGTTAATAAAACCGTGCTCTAGTGTTGCGAATGTATGTGTTGCTTCTCTTTTATGATGAGATATAATAATTGATGGAATATTCATATCTGCTAATTCATAAATAGTTCTGCCATTAGAAGATATTGCAACTTGTGTTTTTTCCATAATTTTTGTAACTGTATTGGTAGTATAAAATATTTCAATATCAACATCATTATATTTAGATACAAATTTTTCTAAATTAGATTTGTATCTATATCCTTTTCCACATAGTAGATAGATTTTGATATTAAACTGTTGACAAATATTTATAATACTTTTTAAAGCAATTAAAGTTAAATTATTTTGATCTGTACCGCCAAAAGTTATCAAAGCACCACTTATATGTTCTATAAAATTATGAGGTTTAGATTCGTTAAATTCATCTCGTAAAAAAAGATATTTATATCCCCAAAGATAATTATCATCTTTAAATTGAGGAGTATCATACAGTTCATTTATAGTTAGGTCGGTATATTTTGAACCTTCTCCAAGGTCTTCAAAATTAACAATTTTAATATCTTCTTGCTTTATTCTTTTAATAAACTCTGCTTCTGTATTGAGAATATCATTGATAAGTAAATCAGGTTTTAATGATATGATTTCTGTTAGGACATCATTTGTGGCTATTACTTTATAATCCATAGCTGCTATCTTATCCACCGCAATTTCATACTGTTTATCACATATGAAAATAATCTCATGATTGGTTATTTCATGTGCTAAAGCTAATGAATGATATATATGTCCCATGCCAATTTCAATAGAACCAATTACATTAAAAACTATTCGTTTTCTTTGAAGCAGTTTTTCACATATCCACCAATCTTGATATTTTTCGATTTCAATAGACTCTTCTTCATTTAAAATAAAAGGGCTGAATTTATAATCTTTTTTTAACAATGTTTTAAATGAAAGTATTTGAAAAGCTTTAATCTCTTTATAGAAATTTTTTGTCTTAAAAACAAATGAGCCATTATCGTCTTCATAAATTTCTTTATTTTTATATTCAACTGTAGTTAAAATATATGAATCATTTGTTAAAAACTTTTCATATCCTTTCAAAATCTTTTCACTCTTAATTAGTGGTGCATTGGCACGATAAAGAATCATATTTTTATATATATCTACTTTTCGTTTTAAAATTGGATTCAACTTTGTAAGTATATTTGTAGAGTTAAATTTTAATGTTTTATCATAATGATAATCTATATTATTTCTCTCGGCAATAAGTAAAATTTCTTCTGAATCTGTTACTATCAAAATATCAGATGAATCCCTAATCTCCAAGGATGTATTAATAGCTCTTTGTATTAAAGTTATTCCGTCTAGTTTTTTAATTAATTGATCAGGAATGATAGCATTTTTTTTAATTGCAGGGATTACAATACAAAAATCTTTCATTCTCTAAATATCTTCAATTGTTTCTTTAATGGACTCTAAAAGATAATCTATATCATAATCATAAAGCATATGATTAAAAGGAAAAGAGACCATATTGTCAAAAAAATCATCTGTTTGTGGACAATTTGCCCCACCAAAACCAAGTTTTTGATATAAATCATAACGATTTAAGGGATAGTACTGCACTACACATTGAATTTTTTTTTCTTCACTCATTTTTTTCATAAAAATATCTCGTTTACCATCTTTGACATAAGCAACTAATAGATGATAATTGTGACGATTGTCTTCTACCCGATGGAATTGTAGTAACTTATACTTACTTAATTCATCAATGATTTTTAATGCTCTTTCTCTCTTTTGTGCATTTATTTCATCAAGTCTATCCAATAAGACAACACCTAATGCACATTCAACTTCACCTAAACAGTAATTATTTGGCATTAAGTATTTATCATCAAGAGATGGTAAATCAACATTTCCCATAGCAGGTGTCCAATAATTTGGTCTCTCTATATCCCACGCACAATGACCATTGTGACGAAGTTGTGGAATTATTTCAGCATATTTTTTATCTTTTACAATAAGCATTCCACCTTCACCAAGTGTTGTGATATTTTTATGAGAATGGAAAGAAAATACACCAAAATCACCAAATGTACCAGCTTTTTTCCCATTTATATCTGTTCCCATGGCTTGTGCAACATCTTCAATAAGAAATAAATTATGCTCTTTTGCCAACTTTACAATAGGCTCCATATCTATACAAAATCCATATAAATGAACAACTACAATAGCCTTTGTTTTAGGTGTAATACATAGTTTTATCGTATTAGCATTTACAACCCTTGTCTCTTTATCTATATCTGCCCAAACTGGTTTAGCACCTTTTTTAATAAAAGGATAAGCAGATGCTGTAAAAGTATGTGCTGGACAGATAAACTCATCTCCATTTTTAAATTGACATATTTGAGCTGAAAGTTCTAGTGCAGCAGTTGCATTATTTACTGCAAATGCAAAATCACTTCCTATGTATTGACAAAATTTTTCTTGAAACTCATTTTGAAAGCATCCTTGAGTGAGAGGAATAGCATTTTGCATAACTTCCATAACAACTTCTTGCTCTTTTTTTGTATAAGTATGTGCCCTTCCGCTAAAAGGTATTTTAAAATTCATAGATTACATCCTTTTAAATATTTCAGTTACTTTTTCAAGTGTTAATATCTCTTTATAATTGTCACCAAGAGCATTACTAAGTGGTTTTTCATGAATAACTGTTGAGTTATACAATTTTAAATAAGTTTCATCATCTAAATTACTTGCTATACCCTTTGGTATCTTTATATTTTGTTTTCGTGCCATTTGCATAAATTCTCTATATTCATTTGGATAAAATTCCTCCATTGCATTCATAGTTATACAGTTTCCTATACAATGATGAGTATCGAGAACCACACTTAATCCAGCTGAAAATGGATGCACTAATCCTACATAACTATTTGCAATTGCTTGTCCACCTAGATAAGAGGCTACCATAAGTTTTTCTCTATTTTCATCACTCATCATGTCTTCATTTAAAAAAACTTCTTTTACTAAAGAAATTGCTTCTCGTGAATAAGCATCTCCCATAGGATGTCTATAAGAACCATTTAGTGACTCAATGCAATGAATATACGTATCCATCCCTGTATAAAAATATTGTTCTTTTGGTACAGTTTTGGTAAGATTTGGGTCTAAAATAAGTTGATCATAAATAGTATAATCACTATTCATACCAAGTTTCAAACCACTTTCAACATTTGTCATAACACAAGTACGACTAGCTTCTGCTCCTGTTCCAGAAATTGTAGGAATACCGATTTTATAAATACCTGGATTTTTAATCAAATCCCATCCTTGATAATCTTCTGCATTTCCAGGGTTTGTTAAAATATTTGCAACGGCTTTTCCTGTATCGAGTGTGATACCTCCACCTATAGCAACGATGGCAAAAGGATTGTTTTTATTGCTTTTATGCAAGGTATCTCTATAGTTATTTATAAAAGTTGTTTTGGGCTCATCTATAGTTTGCACAAAAAATAACACATCTAGATTATCTATTGGCAAACAGTTAATTAAGTCTTTATTTCTAAAGTATTCGTCAACAAAATATATAACATATTGATTTTCAACTGCTCTTTTTGCATTTAAAATATCTTTTAAGTTTTCAATTGTGTTTAGACCAAACATATAATTTAAAATATTTTTTGAATTACTCATTTATTATCCCCAGTAATTTTATCTATATATTATGATATTATCTTAAATAATAATAATTTATGCTTATTAAATAATAAATTTTTAAAAATTTAAATCTAAAATATGATTTATAATTAAATTTGATTAAAAAAAGTTAGTGAAATAGAGCAAATAAGCTCTCTCTAGTGAGATTTATTTGCTTCTATGTTTTCCATCTTATTTTTTGATATATTCCCATCATAAGATAAGATCTTAAATCCAGGATAAGAGACTACAATAGCCATATCTGGAATATCTTTATATACTACTGCATTTGCTCCTATTTTTACATTGTTTCCAATTTTTATTTTGCCGATTATTTTAGCTCCAGCTCCCATGTAGACATAATCTCCGATTATTGGAGCTCCTGCTTTTTCACCTTGCCCTGACTCTCCGATAGTAACAAGTTGTGAAATGTTACAATTTTTTCCAATTACTGCATCTGATGCTAATGTGATGCCTCCAAAATGCCCTATATAAAATCCCTCTCCAATTTGTGCAGATACGGGGATTTGTATACCCCATTTACTTTTTAGCCTCTGGTTTAATATAAAATATATAGGTTTTAAGAATATTTTGATTAGAAAATTTTGTTTTTGTATCCACTGTCCAAAACGGACAACAACCATAGCACGAACTCCAGGGGCAAACATTGTGCTTACAACTCTTTTTAATTTACTTCCATTGCTTATGTTGTAAGTTCTTAATATATCTTTTTTTAATTTTGACATTTTTTGTCCGCAATTTCGTATGAGACAGATTTATCTTCTATACTTGATGTGATTTCAAAACATAGCTTATTTAGAGGTTTTATACTAGAGCTATTTAAAATAATTTCATATTTTGTGCCGTCATACTCTATAACTTTTGTCCAAGTTTTGCAATTATCATTTGAGTACATTAGTAGACATTTTGTCTCATTTGAAATTGCATTGTATAAAGATGCCCAAACTTCATCACCGTTTTTTGAGACCCTTTTTAGTAGGCACATAACAGGGCTTCTTCTGTATGGGTCGGGGATTACTTTTTTAGTATATTTTTTACCATCTTTTGTCTCAATTAAAAAATTTGTACCACCAAGATAATCTGTACCTAAAACTATCTTAGACTCATTCTCTATCATAGAGGTATAACCACCAATTTGAATATGAAATCTATTTATAGCTCTCCATTTATGAGTTAAAATATCAAAATTTTCAACTCCTTCACTTAACCACATCTTCTTTTTATTATCCCCATCTG
>JAMOMC010000104.1 GCA_027068765.1 Campylobacterales bacterium | reverse complement strand
TGCTAATGTCATCTTTAACTCCTGTAAAAGTGACTATTTTATTAAAAGTTGATGTGAAAAGATGTGGGAAAACTCCTATTTTAATGTAGGATAGTTACATTGGGTGTGCCTGTCCAGAGTTTATTAGGAAAACTCCTATTTTAATGTAGGATAGTTACATTGGGTGTGCCTGTCCAGAGTTTAGGTTCCTGTCCAGAGTTTAGGTTATAATACCCGTGGAAGACCGAGAAAATTATAAGATTAGCCTAAAAGGGTACTGACCCCTTAAACTTGACCCCTTAAACTTCTGCATTAAGGATTTAAAATGCTTAAACTAACTAAAAGTGATGTTGTATTGATTTATGTGATTTCTGAATATTTGGAACTATTCCCAATTACAGGTATTTCAGTCCCTAATTTTTGTCACAGGTTTAATATACCCTCTAATGACTCATCTACTTTTGATTTGTTTAAGATATCAATAAACCATTTATTAAAAAGAAAAATAATTTTTTGTAAACATGAAAATAGAACCTTAAGTTATTTAACTGATGATGATTTTAAGTCATCTAATATTTATATTGGTTTAACCAAATATGGTGGAGAAACATGGGAGTCAATTTTCAAAGTGAATTGGAATAATTGTTGGATGAATGAAAGTTTTGACTTAAATTATGAGAATGACAGTGCAATTTTAATATATATATTTTTTAATATTCAGCACTTTAATCAATTTAAGAAATTTATCAGAGACAAAAATTATTCAGAGTTAATAGAGTTAAGCGAAGATGAAAAAAATACATTCCCTATTTGGGATAAGCAAAAAGCAAAAGAAGCTTATTTATGTGGGGCAAAAATTGATAGATTTGATCAGTTTGAAAGATTTTATAAAGAAATGCCTAAGTTAGAGTGGAGAGCTAATATTCGGGATGTGTTAAATCAATGGAATTAAAGGAGTAAAAGGGGTGTGTGGCTGAGCCAGGTCGTTCATTCAAGTGAGTGTAAACCTCACCTCGGGAAGGTTGGTCAGCCACCGAGTAGCAACCATCGGGCAGGCGGGAGTAATCCCAAATGTTAAGCACGATGCGCGCAAGGCAACAGACCGTAAGCGAAAGCTGAAGTGATTTAGCCTCGAAAGAACTAAAATAAGCAGGGTGACAACTTACCCCTTTTGGAAACCAAAATCGTATGAATTGACAATGACAAAATTCATATGACTGCTTCGGGGTTATTTATAGGACAGGCACAAATTAAAATTTGTAAATTTTAATATTCCACTAATTTCATGTTGGTTTTGACATTGTTGGTTATACTTTTTGGAAAGTCGTTGAGTTTTAGGACTGTTTTATTGAAATGTTTGTAATTTTGCTTATTTAAAACAAAGCTATAGGTCTCACAAGTTCTGTGAATTTTAATAAGTTGTGAGTTTTTGACTATTCCAAAGCGGGAATTAAGCTAATATCTGCTTTAATTTTCTTCTTGATATTTTCAATGAAATTCTTGAGTTGTTGCACAGTACCTATTGCTTTTTTGTCTTGAAATTTGAATTGATTTAACTCATCCAGCCATGTTGTTTCGTCTAAGCCTAAACGGTTTAGAATAGGTGGTAGATCTTCAGGTATAAATCCTTTTTTATTGGCAAGTATTGCTCGCCCTGTGGAATCAACCAAATCTAAATAGTCAGTTAGATTGTAAGGAATATCAGGGTGCAGCCTTGTCACAATGTAACATCATTTTAAATTAACCCCGTATCTATTTATCTTATCCCAAAACTGCTCCCACCGATTGCCTGACTGAACCAGAGCCCTTAATGTTAAAACAATGTGAGCCC
>JAMOMC010000103.1 GCA_027068765.1 Campylobacterales bacterium | reverse complement strand
TACAAAGATATAAAAGTTTTAAAAAAAGATAAAACAAACGGCTTAGAAGGTATTACAATAGTACCAGATGGCATCCTCCTCTCAAACCAATCAAAAAAACCATGGCCAAAATCTAACCCATCAGTTATCATAAAAATCGACTCTTTAAAAAAGAAAAAAGTAGCCATAAAAGGCATAATTAACCACGGATACAAAGATATAGCAGGACTTAGCTTTTTTGAAAACTACCTATACATGGTGAGTGATACAGAAAACTTACTGATAAAATATGATTTAAAAACTAAAAAAACTATCTGGAAAAAAAACTTAGATAATTTTGCTTGGGAGGGTGTGACTTTTGATGATGAGGGATATATCTATTTTGCAGATGATGGAGGGAAGATACGAAAAAAGTTGTTTAAAACTTTTAACTAACTTTTCGAGCGATAAAATCAATAATCCTAGTACTTAAAACTCTTTTTAAAAACCAAAAAAGTTTTGTAGGAAAAGTTACTCTATATCTAGCTTTTGGTCTTTTTGCCTCTAGTGCATGCACTAAAACTTTTAAAACTGCTTCAGGTCCTAGTGTAAAAGGGACATCTTTTTCACTTTTCAAAGACTCTAACTTATCTTCATACTCTTTTTTATTTGGACTATTTTCTCTATCGATATTTTGCAAAAACTTTTCTAATGCATTTTTTCTAAAATCACTTCTTATAGGTCCTGGTTCTATCAAAGATACAAAGATATTTTTATCAATCAACTCCAATCTCATAGTGTCACTTAACCCTTCTAGTGCATATTTGCTTGCATTATAAGCTCCACGATGTCTCATTGAAACAAAACCTAAAACTGAACTATTTTGTATAATCCTTCCCTCTTTACAGGCTCTAAAAGTAGGAATCAACAAATTTGTAAGCTCTTGAGTACCAAAGATATTTGTCTCAAACTGAGCTAACAAAGTAGCACGGCTCAAATCCTCAACAGCTCCAGGTTGTCCATATGCTCCATTATTAAAAAGTGCATAAAGTTTTCCATCACACCTTTTAAGAACTTCATCTACTGCATCTTTGATACTTTTACTATCATCCAAATCCAGCTTTAAAGATTCCAAACCTTCATCTTGAAGTCTCTTTACATCTTTTGATTTTCTAGCCGTTGCAAAAACTCTATAACCCATTTTCTGAAGCTCTTTTGCACAAAAGTAACCAATACCAGTAGATGAGCCTGTAATTAAAATCGACCTACTCTCCATCAGGACAGTTCTCTACACAAACCTCTTTATCTTTGATAATACCACCACATCTAACATAACACTCATCATAAGATTCTGTACAACCACAATCTATATTACACATCTGTTGTTCTGCTAATCTTATCTCATTTTCCAAAGTTGGTCTTAAAGGCATCATAGGTCTATTCATATATAGTGGAAATGTCCAAAATATACCTCGTGGATAGTACCCATAGCCCCTAGGATAATACCCATTAAAATAGTAAAGCTCCCTCTCTAACTCATAAAACTGCATCTGTTGTGAATATCTCTCTAATTGTGAAACATAGCTTTGCATAAGTCTATCAAAATTCTGTTTGGCTAGCTTATGTGCTTTAACTTTACATATCTCAAAATTTGCACTACAGATCTCTTTGCAACTTCCATACTGCTTTTGACACTCCAAAAGACAAGCTTTTGTTGATTCAGATTTTGGTACCTCATACTCACTCACCACTTTATACTTTGGAGAACAGCCAATAAAAAACAGTGTGCTTAAAATAATAAAAATATACTGCATATCTACTCCTTTATTACAAATAATATCATATATTTAACAATATA
>JAMOMC010000102.1 GCA_027068765.1 Campylobacterales bacterium | reverse complement strand
TTGTAGGTATTGTACAACAAATTTGATTTTAACATGATTTTAGTTATCTCTTTTTTTGATGAGATCTATTTTTTAGATTGGCTTTTGTTCTACTATTGATACAAATCTACACACTATCAAAAAATTTATTTAAAAAAGAGAATTTTTTTAAATTTGCAATCATTTAATATCTTAATTTTCGCACCTAAATCCAAGCAATTTTTGAGTGACATTCTGCAGTACAGTGATAAGTAACTACCCAAAACAAATTTCAAATTCATCACCATAGTTACGAGCCACTTGCAAATCCACTCCACCAAAAGTAACCAATTGCCCATCTAATAATTTTTACAATTTCTAAAAAACAGTTTTCAAGTTATTTCACTGATTTTACAATTTTTTTCTCATTTTTTAACTAAATCACATTTTTAACTCCGTGTTTTATGGTTTTGGTCTTTAAAATCAAATATCTTTGTAATTATTTTTTAAGTCAGGTTACAAGTTTCAAAGCTTGATGTATGCAAACAAATAAAACTCCGAATGCTAAAACAGAAACTATTTTATCAGCTCCTTGATAATAGATCTTATCACATCCAAAGTTATCTTTTAAATAAGCATTTACTCTTTCAACACTACTTCTTTGGTTATAGTGGTGTATATCTGATGATTGTGTTAAGTTTAACTTTTCAAATTTCTCTTTTTCATTTTTGTTTAACTCTATTGTTGCTTTTAGCTCTTTTGAATTTTTAGGGTTGATATCTATTATTGGTCTATGATTATGAAGCTTTGAATACTCTCTAATTATATTAGAATCATATCCTGCATCTTGTAAGTCATAGAGGTAAGTTACTTTTTTGCTTGTCTCTTTTATGAGTGGCAGAGCTAGTGAACTATCGTGCACATTAGCTCCTGAGTATATTGCTGTTATTGGTATATCTCCATCTGCTACACTAAGATGTAGTTCCCCTCCTATCCATTTCTCTTTGTTTCCTTTTGAATTTTGTTTTACTCCAACTCCACAATCCGTAGAGATTAACTCTAGCATCTTATCTGTCGTGGTCATATCTTTTTGCTGTTGTAATTTTGAAGGTTCTATTGGTTCTCTTATCTCACCTTTGCCATATTGTTACAAACATCATATAGTACAGAAGCTCTTGCTTGAACTACATCTTTTTTATACTCTGGAAGTTGACATTTGGCAGTAGTTGGATTAAACTCTTTTTTAATATCATCAGTATTAGGCAAAATCACTATTGATCCATCAATTGCCAATAGTCTAAATCCTTTATATCTGTTATATTCACCATCTTGATAAAACATTTCTACTGATTTATCTTTCATCTCAATAAATGCTGTATAGTTTAATTTGGCTCTTGCTTGAGTATATGCACTATTTGTAACTGTGTAATCTACATTACCACTCAAATTCATATCATTTAAACTATTTTGTGAAGATTTAGAACTCTTTTTTATCATTAAACCAATCATAATTGCAAATGTCAATTTAACCTCTCTTGTAAAATCACTCTGTTTTATTTTGTGTTTGACTTTAAATTTAACAGAGTGAATCATATTTCTAAAAACTGCTGAAAACAAACAGTTTTTTTTAGCATATCTAACCTTTGTAATATAAGGGTATGTTATATCTAAATAGTATTTGCAAAATGCTTTGAAATCCCTATATTTAGGGATTTATATGGAATTATTTTACTCTGATTTATTGTTCCAGCACGCTAGTCAAAACTATGCACTTTCAGTGCAAGGCTTTAGCTTCTACAAATGTGTTAAAAGTTAGAATGAGGGTATGAGAAAAGGAAGTCACCCAAGAAGCAAGATGCAAGCT
>JAMOMC010000101.1 GCA_027068765.1 Campylobacterales bacterium | reverse complement strand
TTTTCCAATCATCTTTTCTTTTTTCTAAATCATATATATGATTTGTCACTCTTTTTAACTCTTTCTTTTTTTCAAAATATTTTGTTTTCCAGCCATCTCTGCTTTGTTCAAAAAATCTTACGAGTTTCTTTAGTGGACTTTTATATGTTTTTTCTTTCATATTCATTTGCCTTTTATGGGAATAAAAATTGTATCTATTCTTATTGGTTTTTTGCTTTGAAAAAGCTTAAACTGCAAACCCCAGGTCTGTCTTGCTTGAACTTAATAATGTTTTTGTGAGTAGGGCTTTTGTCCCTCTTGGTTAGGGTGCTGAATGGTTACAAATAAACTTAATGAAAAAGAAAAGATAAAAAATTATCCAACTTGAAACACAAAATTTAATATTATAACAATGGAAAATAATTTATTTATTGGATTAGTTTTTTATCAATCACAAAAATCATAACTCAAATTCTCTGATTTAATTTCTTGAACAATACATAAAAACCAACTATTTTCATTTTTTATTAAATCTATACAAATTTATATCTTCCTACTTCAGAACCTAAAAAACAAACCGATTTTACCTTTGTAACAAAAATTTTACACAAGGATGTTTTATATGAAAAAAATACTATTTTCACTTTTAATCGCTGCTGCAAGTTTATTTGCTATAGATATCAATACCGCTTCTGCTGAAGAGTTTACAACTATCAAAGGAATTGGTGATAAAAAAGCTGAGAGAATTATCGCTTATAGAGATGAACATGGTAAGTTTGGCAGTGTTGATGAGCTTAAAAATGTTAAGGGTATTGGTAAAAAAATCGTTCAAATTATCAAAAGTGAGAATTAGTTAGTAGGGTTGAAATATACCCTATTTTTAAAACTACACCCCTATCTCGAAATACTCAAACCCACTATCTTCCAATCTTTTTCTACTATACTGATTTCGACCATCAAATATAACTAAATTTTTAAGTCTTTTTTGCATCTCACCAAAATCAGGACTTCTAAACTCTTTCCACTCTGTCACCAAAATCATAGCATCTGCTTCATTTAAAGCATCATATTTTGAAGATAGATACTGAACACTATCATTTTCTTTTAGATAGTGAGATTTTGCTTCATTTTCCGCTTTTGGATCATATGCTTTTATCTTTGCACCTCTTTTAGTAAGCTCATTGATAATAGTAATAGAACTAGCCTCTCTCATATCATCAGTCTCTGGCTTAAATGCCAATCCCCATACAGCAAATGTAAAACCTGTCAAATCCTCACCAAATCTTTTTATCACTTTATCACTAATAACTCTTTTTTGTGCATAATTAACAGCTTCTACTGCATTTAAAAGTTTTGGCTCATATCCAAATTTTTCACTTGTTTTTGCTAAAGCTTGTACATCTTTTGGAAAACAGCTCCCACCATATCCACAACCTGGATAGATAAAACTATAACCTATACGACTGTCACTTCCTATGCCTTCTCTAACTTTATTTACATTAGCTCCAACTCTTTCACAGATATTTGCTATCTCATTCATAAAGCTTATCTTTGTTGCAAGCATCGCATTTGCAGCATATTTTGTCATCTCTGCTGATTTTATATCCATCGCTACAAATCTCTCTCGTGAGTGGGTAAAAGGTGAATAAAGCTCTCTCATCATCTCAAATGCATCTTCATTATCAGCACCAATTACAACACGATCTGGCTTCATAAAGTCCCCAACTGCCGCTCCCTCTTTTAAAAACTCTGGATTAGAGATAACATCAAATGTCAAAGAGCTTCCTCTTGCATCTAGTGTATCTTGTATCATTTTTCTAACTTTTTCGGCCGTTCCAACTGGAACTGTTGATTTATCTATGATATACATATGATGAGTCATGTTTTCGCCAATGCTTTTTGCAACTGCTAATACATATTGTAAATCCGCACTTCCATCTTCCCCCATTGGTGTTCCAACGGCGATAAAACAGATACTACTATCTAAAAGTGCCTCTTTTATATCTGTTGTGAAGTTTAAAGTTTTAATATCAAAATTGTTAAGAACCATCTTCTCTAATCCAGGCTCATATATAGGGATAATACCTTTTTTTAAATCATCTACTTTTTTTTCATCTATATCAACACAAGTTACTCTATTTCCCATTTCAGCAAAGCAAGTTCCAGTGACAAGTCCAACATAACCTGTTCCAATTACCGATATATTCATCTAGTTTCCTCTACTTCCTGGTTTAATTGCAATTGAGCCATCTTTACAAAGTGGACAATTTTCACTATCATAAATATCAAATATAAAATCATCTAATGCAAAAAATGGCACATCACAAGGGAGTTTACACTCATTTTTTGAACTTATGCTACTTCCATCCGTTTTACAAAATCCACGATTTGCAAGTGCTGAAAATGCAACAATATTTGCTCCACTTTTTTGAACTACTTTTGCAGCTTCAAGTGCTGAACCCCCTGTAGTTATGATATCTTCACAAATCAAGATATTTTCACCCTTAGAAACTTCAAAGCCTCGTCTTAGTGTCATAACCTTATCAACTCTTTCTGTAAAAATGAACCTTGCATCTAACTCTCTTGCTAACTCATACCCAGCTAAGATGCCACCAAGGGCCGGTGAGCAGACTGTATCTACTTTTATACCTGAGAATTTAATCATATCAGCTAGTTTTTTTGCTAAAAGTGAAGCTACTTTTGGATCTTCTAAAACTTTGGCACTTTGGAGATAAAATTGCGAATGTTTTCCGCTACTAAGTAAAAAATGCCCCTCTAGATATGCTCCTGCATCTCTATAAATATCTTCTAAATTTTTCATCTATATTTTTAGAAGTTCCGCTTCTTTCTCTTTTACGAGAGTATCAATTTTAGTAGATGTATTATCGGTTGCTTTTTGGATTTGATCTTGAGCTTTTTTGCTCTCATCTTCTGTAATCTCTTTCTCTTTTTCCAAGTTTTTTACTCTATTGTTTGCATCTTTTCGCACATTTCTAACTGAAATTTTTGCATTTTCACCCATGCCTTTTGCTTTTTTTGCACTCTCAGCTCTTTGTTCAGTTGTCATTGGTGGGAAAAAAAGTTTTATTACTTCGCCATCATTATTCGGGTTTATGCCTATATTTGCAGACATTATCGCTTTTTCTATATCACCTAAAAGATTTTTTTCCCAAGGAGATATGGTGATAGTTGTTGCATCTGTTGCTAAAACTGATCCTACTTGATTTAGAGGTGTTGGATTATCATAATAATTTATCGTGATATTATCAAGAATAGTTGTAGATACTTTTCCACTTCTAATAGTCATAAACTCTTTCTTAAGAGCATCTGTTGCTTTATCGTTTCCCTCATTTTGGTGATTGTAAATTTCACTTAAATCCATTGGGTTTTCCTTTTTATTTTGATTGATTTATCTCAACCACTGGAGCTTGTGGAACTGCAGGAGAGCTAGGAACTACTGGAACACTAGCTTCTGGTACAGATGAGCTTGACGGAGCTTGTGGAGCATTGCCTTTTATAGGAGCTACTGGTGATGATGGAACATTTTGTTCAACACTGATGCCATCGATGATTGAAGCTTTTCTATCTTGATTGTAAAAGTAACCAAGTGTCAAAGTATTGATAACAAATAAAAATCCAAGAAAAAATGTCATTTTTGTCAAAAATCCAGCTGGACCTTTAGCTCCAAAGACAGACTCATTGCTTCCACTATATGCTCCTAATCCGATTGATGAACTTTTTTGTAAAAGCACTACAATTGTTAAAATTACTGCAAGTGCAAATTGTGATATTAAAAGAACTGATGTCATAAATTAAAACCTTTTTTAGATATAATTTTGCGATTATATCTAAATTTTTTAAAAGTAATGTTAAAAATGCCATCAATTCAGACAAACGAGTTCTCTAAAAAAGCCTTTTCTTATACAAAACACAATGTTATTCAGAAAAAAGTTGTAAAAAAACTGATAGAAAACATCAAATCAAATCCTAAAAGAATTTTAGACTTAGGGTGTGGAAGTGGTGCTGTATATGAGCAAATTTTCTGGCAAATAGAGGAGTTTACAGGCATTGACAGTGCGACAAATATGTGTTTATTGCATACTACAAATTCCAAAATAAAGCTTATAAATGAAGATTTTGAAACATATGAATTTAATCAAGCTGATATAATCATCTCATCTTCGGCCATTCAATGGGCAAAAAACTTAGATGCACTTTTTCAAAAAATATCTAAAAAAACAGATAAAATAGCTTTTTCTATATTTTGTGATGGCACATTTAAAACAATCTATGAAGTTGCAAATTTAAAAACCTTTTTACCAAATAAAGATGAACTAATAAAACTTTTAAATCGCTACTTTGAATTTGATTATGAAATAGTTAATTATAAGCTAGATTTTGAAGATAATCTCTCAAAGTTTCGCTACATTAAAAATAGTGGAGTTAGCACGGGAGTGAGAAAATTAAACTTTAAAGATACAAAAAAACTAATTTCTAGCTATCCTCATAAATATTTAGAGTTTGAAGTTATGTTTATTTGGGGGAAAACTAAAAACTAAATATTTTCAAAAATTCCCTTCTCAACATCATACAACTCATATCGTATCTGTTTAAATTTTTCAGCCTCTTTTGTATCTATTAGCTTTAAGCTCTCTTCAAGCACTCTTGCACTCTCTTGAGCTCTTTTGATATTTGAAATTTGAATTGATTTTATATCTTCTCTTTTGGTTTCTGACAAGGTTGTCTCTTTTAGTACATCACCTATGATATCTCTAGATTTTAGATAGATTTCTCCATCTTTTACTCTTGCTTCATGTCGAATAGATTTTAGTTTTTGGGAGAGTTGTTTGTTGTTGTTTATATATCTCTCAATATCTTCGCAAACACGAATGCCTTCACGAAGACGATTGAGATTTGCATCGATTAATCGATGCAGAGTGTTTTTAGTCGTCGCCACCAAAAATTCCAAATATTTGGAGAATTGCTGTAAACATATTGAAAAAGTTCAAATACAGAGCAAAAGCACCCTCTATCGGAGTAGAGTAAGCACCTTTGATAATATTTTGAGTATCATAAAGTATAAATCCACTCATAAGCATAACAATCCCACCAAGCATGATAACATGCATAATTGGGCTATTAAACACAAATGCATTTAAAAGCATTGCAACTATCACTATCACCAAAGCAATCATCAGAGGTTTTCCCCAAGCTGAAAAATCACTCTTTGAGTTCATCGCATAGATACTAAGTGAGCCAAATATCACCGAAGTTGTGATAAAAGCATTTGCCACCAAAGCACCGCCACCACTCATACCAAGTACATTACTAAGAAGTGGAGCCATTATGATACCACCAACAAAAGTAAATGCAAAAAGCACTATATAATTTATCGGTGTTTTATCCTTAACCATCATAAGTCCAAACATACCAAAAAGCATCCAAGGAATTGCAATCCACCAATAATTTGCAGCAACTACATCTGCTATACCTATACCTACATATGCACCAGCTGCCCCTGAAATCATCGTTGCAGCAAAAAGCTGATAGGTAGCCTTTATAAACGAAGCTCTATCACCTTGTACCTGTTCAACTTCTTCAGCTTGTGTGCCGACACTACTATTTTTTACATAATCTCTATCATATAAAGCCATTTTAAATATCCTTTTTTGTTATTAAGTCACTTTTATTACAAAGTGTTATATTATATCGTAAAATTTAGGAAAATAATTAATAAAATTAATAAAAGTTTTTTTGAGGGTTTTAAATCCCCAAATTTAGGCAAAACTACTTATTAAAAAGCTTACCTAATCATGCCCATAATATCTCCTAAACTACTAGATAAGCCCATATCAACAAGCTTAATTTCTCTCTATCACTTTATTTTTAGCATCTTCATGCCAAAAAAAATTATCTTTATAAAATCAAAACTACCATTATCATTCAAAATTAACTAGGTAGCAAAAGCTTTCTATTGACGATAATAATATAAAATCTATTGATTTATATCGTCAGTTATGTTATAATTAAAAAGTTTTTTTGAGGAGACTTTATGGTTATTGCATTTTTAAGAGGTAAAAATAAACTTTTTTCAACCTCAGCTCAACAAGAGTTTATTATTAAATATGCCAAAAATCATAAAATTTCAATAGATATAACGGAAATTGACAACGATTTATCTTCACAAGTACTAGAGACTAGAAAAACTCTTTTAAATATATTAAAATCTTTAAAAAAAGGTGATACAATTTTAATATATGACCTTTGGATTTTTAGCCAAAAAGCAGGAGAGTTAACTAAAGTTTTTGATTGTATATTTAGACATCACTTAAAAGTCCATATTTGTAAAAAAGATTTAATTATCGATGATAAAATACCATCAATAATTATAATAAATCTACTATCGATGCAAAGAGAACAAAATCTTATCGATAAAAAAATAGACATAGGAAGACCAAAAGGAAGTATCTCTAAATCAAAATTTGACAAGTTTAAAAGCCAAATTGTCTCTATGATTTGTGAAAATTTATCAGTTAGTGAAATTGCAAAAAGATTAAAAGTAAGCAGAAGTTCTTTAAAAGATTATATAAATTCTAGATCATTAAAAGAGTTAGCTAAATCAAAACTAACAAATAAAAGAAAAGATATGAACAAAAATAAAACTTTTAAGTTTCCAAACCCAAACGAATGTCCACTAACAGATAAAAAAATTTAAAAAGGGAAAAAATGGCTGAAGAAAAAGAAATAAAAATGAATAGAAAACAAAAAATGAAAGAGTATCTAAAAGGTTGGTCACCTTATCGATACAAAAGGTATTATACCTTTGCTATTATAACTCTATTTGCTTTGATAATTCCTTGGATAACGATAGACGATGTACACTTCTTTTTATTAAACTTTGATCACAAACAGATGCATCTATTTTTTACAAAATTTGATATGCAAGAGCTCTATATGTTACCATTTTTGCTTATTTTTGGATTTTTGGGTGTCTTCTTTCTTACAACTTTAGCAGGTCGTATCTGGTGTGGCTGGCTCTGTCCTCAGACAATTTTTAGAATTATTTATAGAGATTTAATTAGTACTAAAATTCTAGGAATAAGGCGAACTATTCAAAATAAACAAGAAATTGTAAAAGGTCAATACGGTAAAAGAGTTATAGCTTTTAGCATTTGGTCTATTTTATCTGTTATTGCTGCTGCAAATTTTATCTGGTTTTTTGTACCTCCTGAAGATTTTTTTGAATATATTAAAAACCCTAATGAACATAATATTATGATGGGAACCTTAGCAGTTATTGCTGGATTTTTAATATATGATATCATTAAATTAAAAGAGGATTTTTGTATCTATGTATGTCCATATGCAAGAATACAATCTGTAATGTATGATGAAGAGACTATTCAAACTATATACAATACACACAGAGGTGGTCGTATCTATGAAAAAGATCAACATACAAAATTGGCAAACACACACAATGAACTACTAGCAATTGATGAAAACAATGAATGCACCTATTGCAACTCTTGTGTTAGGGTTTGTCCTACTCATATAGATATAAAAGCAGGAACTCAACTAGAGTGTATAAATTGTCTAGAGTGTGCAGATGCATGTACAGAAGTTATGGGGGCTTTAGGTAAACCATCTTTAATAACTTGGACTAGTTATAGTGCTATTGAAGAGGAGAGAAAAGCAAAATTTTTTAGATTTAGAACTATTGCTTATGGTGTGGCTCTTACTGCTTCACTTATTGGACTATTTTGGATGAGCTCAACAAAAGAGTTTATGCTTTTAAATATAAATCGTGATACACAGCTATACAAGATAAAAGATGATGGACAAAGAGTTACAAATGCTTATAAATTTTTATTTCAAAACACTGAAAACAAAGACCATAGATACTATTTTGAAATCGTAGGAAATGATGATATTGTTATACAAAGACCAAAAAAATCATTTTCTTTGCAAGCTGGCAAAAAAGCAACTAAAATAGTAGTTTTAAAAACCAACAAAGCCTTGATAAAAGACTATACAAAAGATACTTCATTTCCAATAACCATAAGAGCTTATGCGATTGATGACAAAGAGAGAGTAACTGTAGAAAGAGCTTCTATCTTTGTCTATCCAAGATATGACTTGATAGAGAAAAGTCGAAAATAGATGCTATGAAAAGCATCTATTTTGATGAGAGTTTGATATTGTCCAGATAACCACCAGATGCTCTAAATGATAAAACAGAGGTTATTGTGTTATTTGGCTCGTATCGTTTTAAATGTTCTTCAAGATCAACTTTAAAATGTTCCCATTTATTAATTGATTCATATCCAAAACCTCGAACAAGTTCTATTGGTGATGGATAAGCTAATTCTATAAAACCATTTCCATAGTCCACTCTTCCACCAGATAAATCAGCATGATTAAACCAAGAGTCCCAAATCATACTTCTCTCTCCATCTCTAGTCATCACTCTTATACCTATAAAATAGTGAGGCATAGATCCTAATCCATTATTTGCATGTATACCACCAACTTTACCACCAGCTTTTCCAACTCCTCCTATATCTAATTCTAAGACCTTTTGATTTGTGTTATTAATCAAAAGCATATACTCTGTAGAGTTATAAATTTCATTAATCCAATGAGTTGTTAACTTGACTGAGTATTTGCTTTTATACCCTCCTGTTTGTCTTTTTGGATTATAATTACCCAAAACTGTAAACCAATTTGATGACAATCCATCTTCAGCATCTTCATAAAGTGTATCTGCAATATCTACATCTTCTACTACTATTTTAGTGCTTGCTTCTAAATTAAAAGAGTTTGAAAAAAATGCACGAACTTCATACTCTCCTGCTTGCAACCCAGCTAAATTTAGAGTTCCATCTTTTATGCCGTTTGTCCAACTCCAAGAGAGAACATTTCCCCAATCATTTGATGAACCAAAAGGATATATGCCAACCCAATCTTCTCCATCTCCTAACATATGACTAACCGTAACCTTTATATTTTCTCCTTTGTCATAGGAGTATTTTGAAGTAACAATTTGTGCATCTTCAATTTGTTGTTGTTTATTTACAGATATTTTAACACTCGCTTCTAAATCAAAAGAGTTTGAAAAAAATGCACGAACTTCATACTCTCCTGCTTGCAACCCAGCTAGATTTAGAGTTCCATCTTTTATGCCGTTTGTCCAACTCCAAGAGAGAACATTTCCCCAATCATTTGATGAACCAAAAGGATATATGCCAACCCAATCTTCTCCATCTCCTAACATATCGTTAACTATAACTTCTATCTTTTCATCTACTTCATATACTGCTTTTGAAGTGGATATAGAAGTTTCTATATTTCTATCATCATAATACCCTCCACCTGTAGCAAAAAGAGATATAGCCAATAGTGTTAATAGTGTAATTATCTTATTCATTTTCTACTCCTTTATTAAAATTTTTAAACTCTAAAAGTGTCATCTTTTTATTTACTGATTTTTTTTGACCATCAAATATTATAGTCACATTTTTACTCTCTTTATCTAGTAAAATTTTAACCTCAACTCCATTTTGATTTAACAAAAGTGTATCGATATTTTCACCCATATTTCCTTCTATAACACTCATATAGTTCCCACCATTATCTCTATTTAATTTTGCTCCCGGGTAAGCTCTTGTTGTAGTTTTTACTTTTTCATCACTCTGATTTTTCTGCTGTTTTATCTGTGAATATCTAGCATAGTGATATTTAGCTTGATTGATATAATTATTTTCATTCAAAACAGATATATCTTTTTTTTCTTCAAAATTAGAGTCTCTCTCAAGCTGTTTTTGCTCACATGACACTAAAAACAAAACGGTAAATAAACTCATTACAGTTTTTATATAAAATTTATCTCTTTTCACAAAACTTCCTTTAAGTAAAATAATTTTTATAATTCTACTTAAAGGATACTAAGTTTTACCCTATTTCTGCCATTTCCTTTTATACTATATAAATTTTTATCTGCTTTTTTATATACATCTATTATGTTTAAGTTTTTATAATTTACTACATTTGTTGCACCAATTGATACTGTAAGCACACCAAAAGGTTTATTATTTATATGCTCTATACTTTCTGCTTCAATTTTCTTTCTTAAATTATTAAAGTGACTATAACTATCTTCTGAACTACTAGATTGTAAAATAATAGCAAACTCTTCTCCACCTATACGAAAAGCATAATCTCCAGATCTTGAAGTTTGACTATTTAAAATTTCTCCAACTCTTTCTAATGCATCATTTCCTTTATCATGTCCATAAGTGTCATTGTATAGTTTAAAATTATCAATATCAATAATACCAAGAATAAAAGCTTCATCTGCTCTTTTTGCTCTATTAAACTCTTCATTTAAAACTACATCAAAATGTCTTTTATTGTAAAGGGTAGTTAAAGAATCTGTGATAGATAGTTGTCTAACTTCTTCAAATTTTTCTTCAAGAGATTTATTTGCCGCAGCTAGTTTTTCAAAAGAGTCAGAGCTAAATGATTCATGAAAATATAACAAATATGTAATAATAAAAGAAACAATCAAAAATCTTATATAAAACATCACCTCAACATCACTATCATGCCAATAATAATATGCTCCAGCATAAATAATAATATAAAATACAAAAGAGAAAAGAAAACCTTTTTTTGCACCTATCAAACTCATAGCAACAAAAGGAAATAGTAATGCCCAAAAAGTTATACCCTCATCAAATTCAAATAAAAAATGAACAATAATAATCGCAATAAAAAATATATAAGTTGCAAACAAAGCACCTTTTTCTATATTTTTATCTCTACGAAGCATTATAAAACCATATAAAGTTGGTAGCACAAAAAATATCTCTATTAATGCAGCCGTTGTATTGCCTCTAATAAAAAAATTAATAAAAAAGAAGATAAAAAGTATAAATAGAGCAATTAAATATGCAAAATTAGACATAATAAGTCGTCTATAGTTTTTATGACTTTCATCAATTTCTATATTTGAAAGTAAAATATTTTTAAACATAAAATTTCCCTATTACTTTATGGGTTACTCTTTAGAATTTGATATAATTTCTTCTTTTTGCTCTTTGTTTCTCTTTTCAAGCTCACTCATCAAACTGTCTCTTTTTGAAATACCTTGTGTTAACATCTGCATCTCACTTTGTAATTCAAAAATTTTCTCTTTTTGACTTAGTGTTTCATCTTTAAATTTATCAGCTATATCTTGTATATCCATCAACTCGCTTTTAACTATATCAACCTCTTCGTTTATCTTATCTAGCTCATCTTCTCTTTGTATAAGCATAGATTGTAAAGTCTCTTTTTCACTATTTAATAAAGCTGAAGTCTGTTCAAATTTCTGTGTAAGAGACTGAATGTCTTCTGTTCTTTTTTTTGAAGACAATAACTGGGTTGCTTGATTTGCTATATGACTTTCTAAGTGTATCTGCTGTTTTGAAGCTTGTTCAATTTTTATATTTTTACCACTTATCTTTTTTGACAATGTGGCTAATTTTGGCTCATACTTCTCTTTTGAAAATGCACGAGAAAGCAAATATCCAAAGAAAAAACCTATAAAAATTGCAGGTAAAAGATAATATAATAATTGTAGTTGTTCCGCACTAAGTGTCATTTTGTCTCTCCTAATATCTCTATCTCTATTGCTACATTGTCCCCATTACTAGGTTTTGCATCTCCATATCCTATTGATTTAATATGTTTTGATTTAAGACCTCTATTTTTTAAATATCTTGTAATAGTATCTGCTCTTTTTTGACTCAAAACTTTATTGTAAACTTTATCACTACTAAAGTCTGTAAACCCTGAAACTTTAATCTCTTGACTATTAAGAGTATTTATAAGTTTTATAAGTTTTTGCAATGTTTTTTTACTATTTTCACTAATTAAGTTAGTACTGCCTTCAAAGGTAATTGCTTCAGTTTTAAGTATATTGTCTAATTGTATCTGTGCATCTTCTATCAAGTATACAGATTCATCCAAAACAACTGCTTTTTGAACTGGCACATCAAGTGTTGTTTCCATAAAAGGTTCAGGCACAATTTCTGGTTTAGGTGCAGATCTTACAACTGGCTTTACAACCTCTACTGGTTTCACTACCTCTTTTACAATAGGTTTTGTCACTTTCGTTATCTTTGGAGCTTCAGTAGGTGCAACTTCTACCACTTTAGGAGTTTCAATTTTTTGAGGCTTAAATTGTTGTTCAGCAAAGTCTGCTAATTTTATGTAACTTTGAATTTTTAAATTAGTATTTTTTAGAGATTCCAATATCAAATCTAATCTATTTTGTGCTTCTTTAGAGTTAACTTTACCCTCTAGTTTTAAAGTATCACTTTCTATAAATAAAGAGCCTCCTGATATGCTTTCATCTTCAAAAAGCTCTATAATCTTTACAGCACCCTTTTGCCATGATGAATCCATTATATTATTTTCAAACCGAATATCTTTTGAACACTCTTTTTTTGCACACAACCATTTTAAATATTTTGATAATTCACCATCTTTTTCATTATCAGACATCAAAGCTACTATTTGATTTTTATTTTTTGATGACATAAATCCAAATGCTGGTATAGAAATTCTCTCTATAACTTCTTCAATAACAACTTCTTCGCTTATTGCCTCTTTTTTAGTTACTTCAGGCTCTACTTTAACTACCTTAGTCTCTTTCTCTAAAACTTCTAATTTTGCATCTATTTTGGTTTTTGAAATTTGTGACTGCTCAATGTTATTTTTACTTATCGTTGATGGCATACTAGTCTTATATATCGAATAATATAAAAAAGCTCCGCTTACAAGTGTACCAACAACAAAAATACCTTTACTACCCATATCTATTCCCCTACAATCAGGACGATTTAATTTTATTTACTATAACAAAAAATAGTTGTAGAAAAGGTTAAAAAGGTTAAATATCTTGAAAAAACATAATCTTTTTTAAAATACTATTGACAACTCACACACTCTATACTTCTATCTGCAATATCTTTTTCAGCATTAGGAGATTCACTTCTTAAATAATAAGTTGATTTAAGCCCTAATTTCCAAGCCAACATATAGATATTGTTAAGATACCTACCACTTGCTTTATCTAGTGTCATAAAGATATTTAAACTCTGTCCTTGATCTATCCATTTTTGTCTAATAGCTCCTGCTTTTACCAAAACTTCTTGATCTAACTCATATGCTGGAGTATAAAACTGCCAAGTCGAAGCACTCATTTTAGGAGCAACAACGGGAATAAGCCCACTTAAATTCTCTTCAAACCATTTTCTTTTATAAACTGGTTCAATAGCTTGAGTAGTACCAACCAAAATAGAAATAGAGCTAGTTGGAGCTACAGCCATAAGATATCCATTTCTCATGCCATCTTTTTTAACTTTCTCTTTTAACTCATTCCAATCATAAGTGTATCCAAACAACCCTCCACGATCAACAAGTTTTTTTGCATCTTGGTTTGCAACATCTATCGGGAAAATTCCCTTGCTCCAACTTGATCCTTCAAACTCACTATATCTTCCTTTTTCGATAGAGAGATTTGAAGATGCTTTAATAGCATTGTAACTAACAGCTTCCATAATTTCATCAATCTTCTCAAAATGCTCACTACTTCCCCACATAATAGCCTGTTCAGCTAACATCTGTGCTTCACCCATAACACCAAGCCCAATTGATCTTGTTGATAAATTTGTCTGTTTTACTTTATCTAATGGATAGAAATTTAACTCAATTACATTATCTAACATTCTAATCGCAGTTGGCACAACTCTCTCTATCTGCTCTTTTGTATTAATTTTTGAGAGGTTTATGCTAGCTAAGTTACAAACAGCTGTTTTTCCATCAAGTTTCTCTTTTTCTACTATAAAAACTCGTTTACCATTTATACTATCAAGAGCCGTTACTTTTTTTGCTTTTTTCACAATTCCTGCATCTACAGCTATATCTTCATCTTCTCCAAAAGTCATAACTGAGCTATCTTCAAATGTTAATTTTATATCATAATGATTTGGCTCTGTGTTTTGAAATATTTCTGTACAGAGGTTTGAGCTTCTAATAAAACCTGTATGAGAGTTTGGATTAGTTCTATTTGCACTATCTTTAAAACAAAGAAATGGATTTCCAGTCTCAAAATAACTAAGCAATACTTTCTTCCAAAGCTCTTTAGCGCCTATAGTCTCTTTTATTATATCAGGGTCATTTTCATACTCTATATATCTTTTTTCAAATTCTTCTCCAAAAAGCTGTGGAAGATCACTTGCATCTAGTGGATCTAAAAGTGTCCAGACTCCATTTTCTTCAACTCTTCTCATAAATAAATCATTTATCCAAAGGGCAGGAAAAAGATCATGAGCTCTACGACGCTCTTCACCTGAGTTTTTCTTCAAATCTAAAAAATCAAGTATATCACTATGCCAAGGCTCAAGATAGACAGCAATTGCCCCTTTTCTAGTTCCAAGCTGATCTACAGCAAGAGCTACATCATTTGTAATTTTCAAAAATGGAATAATTCCTCCTGCCGCATTTTTATGACCATCAATTGAGCTTCCAAGACCTCTAACTTTTGACCAATCCCAGCCAATTCCTCCACCAAACTTACTCAAAAGTGCCATCTCTTTATATGCATCAAAAATACCTTCGATATTATCAGGTGTACTTCCAATATAACAAGAGCTTAACTGGTGTCTTGGTGTTCTTGCATTTGAGAGAGTTGGAGTAGCTAACATAACTTCAAACTTTGAGATAAGATCATAAAACTTCTTTGCCCAATCCTGTGAGTTAAACTCATCTTGTGCTAAAAACATAGCAATTGCCATAAACATATGTTGAGGAAGTTCTATCGGATTTCCTTGCTTATCTTTTAAGAGGTATCTATCATAAAGGGTTTTAACACCAAGATAATTAAACTGTAAATCTCTCTGTGGTTTTATATATGCATCTAAATCATCAAGATTATATTTATCTTTTAAACCTTTTACAATTCTACCCTCTTTTTCACCTTTTATAAAATAATCTTCAAGTTTTCCATAACCTGTAAAATTTGTAACTTTATGATATAAATCATATATAAAGAGTCTTGCAGCAACAAAAGTCCAATCAGGTCTATCAATATCTATCTTATCAACAGCCGTTTTAATAAGGGTTTGTTGAATCTCTTCTGTGCTTATCTTATCACGAAATTGAATTTTCGCATCTAACTCTAGCTCACTTTGGCTTACATTTTCAAGCCCTTCCATTGCTTCGTGAGTATATTTTTGAATTTTAGTTATATCTAATGGTTCAATTCGCCCACTTCTTTTGGTTACAGTTAACATTTTGCTTGTCATATTTCAAATACCCTTTTAAAAATATTTTCTACATTTTTTGTATAATAATCATAATCAAAACAGCCTCTTATCTCATCTTCATCTAATTTTTTTCTAAGCTCTTCGTCATTTAGAAGATGCTGTAGATAGAGGCTCTCATTTTTTTCATTTAGTGCTGATTGACCTTTTTGCAAATCACCCCAAACTTTCATCGCATTTCTTTGAACAATTTTATAAGCATCTTCACGAGAAACTCCTTTTAGCGGTAACTCTAAAAGAACTCTTTGTGAAAAGACTAAACCTCCTGTGAGATTTAAGTTTTTCATCATATTTTCTGGATAGACAACTAGCTTGTCAATAACAGAGTTTAAACGATGAAGCATAAAATCAGTAGTTATAAAACCATCTGGTAATATAAATCTCTCAACACTAGAGTGAGATATATCTCTCTCATGCCAAAGTGCTACATTTTCCATTGCAGGCATCGCATAACTTCTTATCATTCTGCAAAGTCCTGTTATGTTTTCTGTAAGTATTGGATTTCTTTTATGAGGCATTGCTGAACTTCCCTTTTGCCCCTTTGCAAAAAACTCTTCTGCCTCATAAACTTCAGTTCTTTGATAGTGTCTAATCGCAACTGCTATCTTCTCACAAGTTGAAGCCAAAAGTGCTAAAGCATTCATAAGATTTGCATATCTATCTCTTTGAATTACTTGGTTTGAAACAGGAGCTACTTTTAAACCTAAATCTTTACAAACATACTCTTCAAGCTCCATTGGTGCATGAGCAAAATTGCCCATCGCTCCACTTATCTGCCCTACTGAGATAACCTCCAAACTCTGTTTGAGGTTTTCTAAATTTCTCTTCATCTCATCATGCCATATAGCAAGCACCAAGCCAAAGGTAATAGGCTCTCCGTGAATTCCGTGACTTCTTCCAACCATCAAAGTCATCTTATGCTCTTTTGCTCGTTTCTCTAAAGAGCCCATAACCATCTGAACATCACTTATGATAAGTTCTAATGAATCTCTCATCTGTAAAGCAACCGCCGTATCGATACAATCAGAACTTGTCATCCCATAATGAACCCACCTACTCTCTTTTCCAAGAGAATCAGCAACTGAGGTTAAAAATGCAATAACATCATGTTTTGTCACTTTTTCTATCTCGTCAATTTTTTCAATTGAAAAAGCTGCATTTTCTACAATCTTTTTACAATCATCATCTGGTATAAGTCCAAGAGAATTCCAAGCTTTTACTGCTGACTTTTCAACCTTTAGCCAAGCATCGTATTTGGCTCCAATACTCCACTTGTTTTTCATCTCATCTCTTGCATATCTGTCAATCATTTTTGAAAAAACCTTTTGATTAGTTTTAAGTTTAAATTAAATTTTGCAATAATTTAATATTCTTTATTTATATAGAGATTTTAACTAAGTGAAAATAAAAAATCGATTAAAAAGGGTTTAAATTTGTCATACGAAATAAAGAAGTTTTATCTTCAAAGAAAAGTCAAAGTTTTTAAATTTTTATTAGAAAATTTTAATATACAGATGAAAGAGGCTCAAAGGTGGATAGATAAGGGAAGAGTTAGTTTTAATGGGGTTACAATAAATCAAAAATCTATAGAGATTATCGGAGAAGTTTTTGTCGCTGTTTTTACTCCAACAAGCATAGGGCTTAAACCAATCTTTGAAAATAAAGAGTTTGCAGTTTTTGATAAACCTTCAGGTATTTTAGTACACCCAACAAATAGAGATACAAAATACTCTCTAACTCACGAAGCAAAATATCTCTATGGAAAAGATGCAAATATAGTACATAGAATTGACAAAGAGACAAGTGGTCTTGTTGTAGTTTCTAAAAACAAAAAAGCAGAAAAAGAGATAAAATGGTTATTTGAAAATAGGGAAATTAAAAAAGGTTATATTGCACTTGTAAAAGGAGAGATAAACAAAGAGCTTTTTATAGATGAACCAATAATGAAAAATCGTGAATTTTCACAAATTAAAGTAAAAGTACAAATCATGGAGCAGGGCAAATTAGCTCAAACGATTATCAAACCTATTGAATATTATAAAGAGACAAACCAAACTCTTGTAGAGGCAATTCCGCTAACAGGAAGACAACATCAAATTAGAGTACATTTGTTTCACGTGAAACATAGTATAGTTGGTGATCCAATTTATGGAGTTAGTTATGAAAATGCTGATTTATACCTAAATGGAAAACTAGATATGAAAAAGCGAATTAACATAACTGGAGCAAAAAGATTAATGCTTCATGCAAATTGGATTGAATTTACCTACAAAAATAGGTTTAAACTATTTAGTCCTTATCAAAAAATATCGCTTTAATCAAACCTGCAATTCCTACAATTGCAACTGTCGCTATAAAAACTATCTGTACTATGTCAAGAGTAGTCATTGTCTATTTTCTCCTTTAATTGCCCGCAAGCTGCACTAATGTCTAAACCTTTAGATTGACGAATTGTGCATATTACACCATGGGTGTTTAGATACTCTTTAAACTCTAACATATCTTTTTCATCTGGTCTTTGAAATGGTGAATTAGGGTAGGGGTTAAAGTAGATAAGATTGACTTTTGCTTTGATACCATGAAGTAATTTTACAAGTTTTTTAGCAGATTTCAAACCATCATTTAAATCTTTCATAACAAGATACTCAAACATAACTCTCTTTCTTGCATCTATTGGAAAGTTTTTTACAGCAGATATAACTGAGTCTATATTGTAAGCTTTATTGATTGGCATAAGTTTTTCTCTTAGCTCATCATCAACAGCATGAAGAGAGATTGCTAAAAGCACACCTAAATCCATCTTTCCAAGTTTTTCTATTTGAGAACTTAATCCACTTGTTGAGATAGTTTGTCGTCTTGCTCCTATCGCTAAACCCTCTTCATCTTTAAAAATCTCAATAGCTTTTACCAAATTTGTCATATTATCAAGCGGTTCACCCATACCCATATAGACTATATTTACTCTTCTATTTTGTGCTATATCGTTATCTTTTTTAATCTCTAATACTTGGGCTACTATCTCTCCTGATGTAAGATTTCGTTTAAACCCCTCTTTTGCTGTTAAACAAAATGCACAGCCTATTTTACATCCTACTTGACTTGAAACACAGATAGAGTACTTTGTAAGTGAGATAATTTTTCCATCTTCATCTATCTTTTTATTTTTCATTGGCAACAAAACAGACTCCATTGTGTAGCCGTCGTGAAGTTTAAAAAGATACTTCTTACTTCCATCTAAACTCTCTTCAATTTTCACAATCTCTAAAGGGTTTAAAATATAATTTTCTGATAAATCTTCTCTTATATCTTTTGGGATATTTTTCATCTCTTCGTATGAGTTGGCATACTTTTGGTATATCCAATGATAGAGTTGTTTGGAGCGAAAGGAGGGCTTTACAATATCAGCTAACTCATCTTTTGTAAAATCTAAGATAGATTTTTTCACAATTTTAACTCTTTATATTTTTCTAACATGTATTCTGAAAGTAAGTATTTTGCTTTATCATGGTTTACTAAAAAATCTTTATGTGCTGATTTATTACAATAATTTGTGACTACAAATATTCCTAAAACTGGTATTTTAAACTCTTGGGCGATTTTTAAAACAGAGAAAAACTCCATGTTTTCTAATTCAATATTGTGCTTTTGGTAGCTACTTGATAACTCTTCATCAGTTGTTATATAGTTGCTAGAGTTTACAATATCTTTTGTTTCACGTGAAACATTGTCATCATTATAAGCTTGTATTACATTGTCAAGTGGCGTATAAGAGCCACCAGTTAAAAAGGAGTTTTCTATATTTGCAGCTATGGAAGACTCTACGATATCAAAAGGTTTATACTTACCATAACTCCCAGCACTACCAATAAATATCAAAAAATCAGGCTTATCAAATAGAGCAAGACGAGTTAAATTCATTGCACTCTCAATCAAACCAACACCAATAGCCGTAGCAAACTCAAAACTCTCTATATTTCCTGCACATACTATCATTTGCACTCCAACTCAAAAGTAGGATTTATTGTTATTTTTTGTAAATCTTGAGTTGGAGTAGGGGCTGAAGATTTAGAAGATCCAGCTAATTCTGCAAATACAGGATAAAGATTACCTATATTTCCAAAAGATATTTTAGCCACTTCACACACTTTTGATAGAGTTGCAGATAGCTCTTTTGCATAAACATCTGACCAAAGTATAGCATCTAATCTTAACTTATCAACCTTCCCTTCTTTTAACTCTTCACTCATTATCCATCTTAATGAGTTTGTATTTATATTTGTTCTATTATTACTTTTTTGTTTATACAAACTTGTTAAAAATAGATTTAATTTCTCTGAGGAGTTAGAAGAGATACTATAATTTATCGTACCTATATAATCACTCTTATATCTTTGATTATTTTCATAATTATATTGTGGATAAATATTATAATTACCTCCCTTTTTCTCTATCTCTATTTGATTATCTATAAAGCTTGAAAACTTACCAAGCAGTTGTGAAACTTTCTCTTCTGATGATTGTATGACTGTTATAGATATTTGTGCTTGAAGTGTATTTGGTTTTAACTCTTGCTCAAATGGCTTAGAAAACTTTATATTAACAGCAGATAGAGAGAGTGAAAATAGTGTTAAAATTGCAATTATTCTCATATTAAATCCTTACTGGTATGTTATTTTCTTTGAGATAGTGTTTTAAATCCATTATATCTATCTCTTTAAAATGAAATATCGAAGCAGCCAAAGCAGCATCTGCTCCACCTTTAGTAAATGCATCTTTTATGTGTTCCATTGTCCCTGCTCCACCACTTGCAATAACTGGTATAGATATTGATGAACTAACTGAGAGATTTAGTTCATTATCAAAGCCTGCTTTTGTTCCATCACAATCCATCGATGTCAAAAGTATCTCACCTGCTCCTCTTTCATAAACTTCTTTTGCCCATTTGATTGCATCTATGCCAGTATCTTTTCTACCACCATTTAGATATATATTCCAAGAGCCATTAGTTTTTTTTGCATCTATTGCTACAACTATACATTGTGAGCCAAATCGTTTTGCACTCTCATCTATAAAATCAGGATTTTTAATAGCAGCAGAATTTATACTAACCTTATCGCACCCTACTTTTAAAAGATTGTAAATATCATCAAGTTTTCGAATTCCTCCACCAACAGTCAAAGGTATAAAAACCTCTTTTGCAACTTCTTCTACTATATGAACAATTGTATCTCTCTCTTGATGGCTTGCAGTTATATCTAAAAATGTTATCTCATCAGCACCTTCATCGTTGTATCTTTTTGCAACTTCAACAGGATCTCCAGCATCTCTTAATCCTACAAAATTTACACCTTTTACAACTCTTCCATTATCAACATCTAAACAAGGAATTATTCTTTTTGCGAAATGTTCCATAATAACCTTTTTATTATCATGTTATCACAGATATTATGAAGATTTAGCATGATTGTTTCATGTGAAACAATCATGCTAATTTCTATTTTTCTAATACTCCTTCAAGAGCAATAAAACATTTATCAACTGGATCAAAACACTCTAATTCACCACTTTTAAGATGATAATACCAACCAAAAACATTAATATCTCCATTTGCAACTTTTCTTTTAACAGCTGGATATGTAAGTAAGTTTTTAAGTTGTTCTGTAATATTAAATTTTTCTGTAGCTGTATATAAAGCATCTAAATCACTCTCTCCTACTAATTCTATAGCTTTATGTTTTGCACTCTCTCCAAATTTAAGCCATTTATTTATATTCATCATTTCATCATTATCAGGTATATCATCATGTAAACTTTTACAAGCTCCACAAGAAGTATGACCACAAACAATAATATTAGATACACCTAAAACAGACACTGCATATTCAATTACAGCAGGTGTAGCTGAAGCTTCTGAATTTGGATTATAAGGTGGTACAAAATTTCCAATATTTCTAGCTATAAAAAGATCTCCTGGTTTTGAAAATGTTATAAGATTTGGAACTATTCTTGAATCACTACAAGTGATAAAAAGAGTTTTAGGACTTTGACCTTTTTCTACTAGGTCTTTAAAAAGTTGAGAATATTTTTTACCATATTTCTCTTTAAATTGCTGATGACTTTTAGCTAATGCTTCTACATTCATGTTGACCCTTTATTTAAAATAGTTTAAATTATAAAATATATATTATTAAAAACAGACATTTATAGTTGAACAGTGGATACTTCCTCCTTCCTCAATTAAACGAATTGAATTAATTGGAATAATTTCACGAGTTGGAAAAAGTTCTTTAAATAAAATTATCATCTTTTTATCTAATAAATCTTCATAAGTTGGAAGTAATACAGCATAATTTGTAATTAAAAAATTTGCATAAGTTGCTGGAAGTCGCTTATTATTTTTATATTTTGGTAATGGTAAGGGCAGGGGAATTAATCTATAAGGCTTTCCATCTCCTCTTATAAAAGTTTTTAACTCCATTTTCATTTTCAAAAGCTCTTCAAAGTGTGGGTCTTTTTTATCTTCACAACTAACATAGGCTATAGTATCTCTATCTATAAAACGAGCTAAAGTATCTATATGTGCATCTGTATCATCACCTAATAACTCTCCATGATTTAACCATAAAATTCTCTTTGCACCTAAAGTTGTTTTTAGTCTATTTTCAATCTGATTTTTATTTAAGTTTGGATTTCTATTTGGATTTAAAAGGCACTTTGTAGTTGTCAAAATTGTACAGCATCCATCACTCTCGATTGAGCCACCCTCTAAAACAAAATCTTCACTTTGAAGTTTTGCATCTTTAAAAACCAATTTTGAATGAAGCTTTTTATTTATCTCATTGTCAAGTAAAAAAGGAAATTTACCTCCCCAAGCATTAAATTGAAAATCAATTAATTTTCGCACCCCATTTTCATAAACAGAAATAACACCAAAATCTCTAATCCAAGTATCATTACTCTCTAACTTAACAAATGAGATTTTATCTATATAACAAAAGAGTGATTTTACAGCTTCAACATCATTACAAATCAAAATAAGCTTCTGTTTAAAACAGATAGAACTAGCAATCTTGATAAAAACAGATTTTGCAGACTCCAAATCATCAGCCCAATCAGAATCTTTATGAGGAAACACCATCAAGATACAATCTTGCCTCTCCCACTGAGCTGGTAATTTTATCACTATGAGTTTACCTCAAAAGTACTATCTATAAGTGAGAGAATATCAACCATCTGCTCATCTTTGTAAATCAAAACATCATTTTCACTATTTATCTTTTTATGAAAATTCTCAATTGTATCTAGTGAAGGACAAGAGTTTGCACCTCCATAAGATTTACAAGCATACACAGCCCACGACCTTGCAACTTCCATGGCATCTTTAAAATTATCAGATGTAAAAGATACATTTTGGTCTAATGTATAAACCATACCCGCACAAAATGCATCTCCTGCCCCTGTAGAGTCTACAAACTCTTCTCCAAGCGAAACTGGTCTTGCCATAAAAATTGTCTTTTTTAATGCCTTTGTAAAGCCAATAGCACCAAACTTATCAAGAGTTATAATTCCAGAAATCTCTAAAAAGCTAAAATGGTTAATTATTTCTAAAAGAGTAGGGGGGTTATCATCTGTTTTAAAAAAAGTTTTTGCTTCATGAATATTTAATTGAAATATATCTATTTTTTTTAATCTATCTTTCCAAAACAAAAATCCATAAGATAACTGAGAAGAGCCAAAATTACAATAAATTAACTTTCCTAAATCACTAAAGTAATCAATCACAAACTCACTACTAAGTTTATGAAAATTTTTATTTATACTAGATGCATCGTTATGAATATGCCCAATTACAACTGAAGATACTTCAAGCTCTTTAGAAAGTTTATCTTTTAAAAATGGTAAAAAAAGGTTTTTACTATTTTGATCTTGTGCCAAAATAGTACGATGCACTCCCTCAACTACGATGACTGAGCGAAGAGTTTTAATCCCTTTTACAAAAAAAGTATCACTATCTATAAACTTTGCAGACTCCTCATCACAATATTTCAAAAGATGCTTCTGTATATCAATCCCTATGCTATCTTCACCAACATAAAGCAGAGGTATTACAGATTTGCCACTTTTTAAAAGACGAAGAGTATAATTTAACCCACTTCCTCCATAAAGTTCTTCAATCTCCACATAGTTTTTAGAGCCTTGAACAATATCTGTTTCACTTTTTACAATATATTCGATGTTCGCTCCACCGATGACTATGATATTTTCTTTTTTCATATGTTATTCTAATATAAATGCTCTTAATTAATAATGAATAATAAGCTATTTTTTATCATTAAAAAATGTTTCAAAATGAAATATTTTTTAATATTTTGCAATTTTTTTTATATACTATAGACAAATAAAAATAGAGGAAAAAACATGAACACACAAACATTATCTTACCAATCACAAAAAGATGAAAAAGAGTTAAATGTCTACTATCATGGAAATACTTTTTGGTTAACATTAAACAGTATGACAGAACTTTTTAACTGTAGTGCATCTAAGATATACTTAACTTTAAAAGAGATGGAAAAATGCAACTCTCTAAACACAATTGCTTCAAACAAACACTTAGAAGTCACCTCAATAAGCGGAAACAAATCTATCGGTAACTTTTATAACTTAGATATAATTATGGCAATTGGCTACAGATTAAACCCAAAAGAAGCAACAGAGTTTCGTCTATGGAGTCTATTTATGATAAAAAACTACATATTGCAACGAGCAAAAGTTGAATATGGAATAGTTGGAAGTTTAAAAAAAGGTTTTTCTAGATTATTAAGTGCATAGAGTATATAACAAAATTAAATTTAACGGCATCTTTGAGCATGAGTTAATGCTACTGCTATTGCATCTGTTATATCTAATGGTTTTATCTCTTTTGTAATTTTTAAAATTCTTTTTACCATAAAAGCTACTTGCTCTTTTTTTGCTTTTCCATTTCCTGTGACTGCTTTTTTTACTTGTAAAGGGGTATATTCGCTAAAATTTCCAATCTCTTGCAATATTTTTAAACTCAAAGCTCCACGAAATTGAGCTAATTTTATAAATGTTTTTGGATTATAAGCATAAAATATATCTTCGATAGCAACTTCATCTATTACTCTATCTTTTAAAATTGTATCTAACCCCTCAACTAACTCCATAATCTGATGTTGTAATTTTCTCTCTTTTATTTTGATTAATCCAGCTTCAAGTAAAATAGTTCTACTTTTTGTTTTTTCTATGATGGCATAACCACAATTTATCGTACCAGGATCAATACCTAAAATAGTCATAATTCTTTACCTTATCTACCTAAATAGTGGCTATTTTAAAATAATTTTGATAAAATATTCACATGTGAAAAGTTTCATGTGAAAAGAGAGGAGATTTTTTTGTTAATTGCCAGTGTTTTAAACCTCCTAGAGAAAGAAATTCCAACAAACGAATATAAAAGATATATAAAACAGTTAAAATTTCAAGAAGATGAAACAAAATCAGATACAGTCGTATTTACAGCACCAAACCCACTCATAGCAAAATGGATAAAGACAAAATACTGCGATAAAATTTCACATATTTATGAGAGTCAAACAGGAAAAAAACCAAAAATTCTAATAAAAACAAAAGACAACATAGAGGGTGTGACAAAAACAGCGATAACAAGTGAACCAAAAGTTATATCAACTATTTTAAACCCATCTTATACTTTTGATAACTTTATAGTAGGAAGTTCAAATCAGTTTGTATTCTCTTCTGCTCAAGCTGTTGCTAAAAAACCAGGATCTAGTTACAATCCTCTTTTTATATACGGTTTTAGCGGACTTGGAAAAACACATCTACTTCAAGCTATTGGAAATCAAGCTCTTCATTTTGGTTATTCTGTCATATTTACTACAAGTGAACAATTTATGAATGATTTTATCTTTAACATTAGAAACCAGACGATGGATCGTTTTCGTAAAAAATATAGAGAGTGTGATTTTCTTTTGATTGATGATATTCAATTTCTAAATAGAAAAGAGCAGACTCAAGAAGAGTTTTTTCACACTTTTAACGAACTTCACTCTCTAAACAAACAGATAGTTTTAACTTCAGATAAACCACCAAAAAAAATTGCAGGTTTTGAAGATAGACTTAAAAGCCGTTTTGAGTGGGGTTTGATAGCGGATGTTCAACCACCAGGACTTGAAACAAAAATCTCAATTATACAGAAAAAATGTGAACTTGATGGAATTGACTTAAATGAAGATATTATAAATTATATTGCATCTAATATGGGTGATAATATAAGAGAGATAGAGAGTGCTATCATAAGTTTAAATGCTCATGCAAAGATGCTATCACAAGAGCTTACACTAGATTTTGCAAAACATGTTATGAAAGATTTAACAGCAGATGCAAACAAAGACATAACACTAGAAGATATTATAAAAACAATTTCAAAAGAGTTAAACATAAAACCTAGTGATATAAAATCAAAAAAAAGAAACAAAAACATAGTAGAGGCTAGAAGAATAGCTATATATCTAGCTCGTATTCTTACAGTAAACTCTATGCCTGTTCTTGCATCTTATTTCGATATGAAAGATCATACAGCCGTTTCTCATAATGTAAAAAAGATTAATGAGCTATTAGAAACAAATGAGAACTTTAAAGTAAAAGTTGAAGAGATTAAAAATAAAGTTAAATCAAAAGATGATTAAAAAAGGTGAACAATTGTGAAAAAAATTAAAAAGTTTCAAACTCAAAAAAAAGCTAAATTTAGGTGTTATGATATGTTTTTCACATTTTCACATACAACTACTACTAAAACTATAAATAATAATATAATAAGGGATTTCAAATGAACATAGATATAAACAAAAGCGTACTAGAGCATATGCTCATAAATGCTCAAAGTTTTTTAGAAAAAAAAGATGCTTCACAGATAACATCTCATATACTTTTAGAAGCTACAGGTTTAGACTTAAAGATAAAAGCAACTGACCAAGAAATAGGTTTAGAATCTATAACTACAAATGTAAAAATAGAAGAAAATGGTTTTGCATCTGCTAATGGAAAAAAACTTTTAGATATTATAAAAATTTTAAAAGATGATAATGTAACTTTAAGAACAGAAAACGATTTTTTACATATTAAACAAAAGCGTTCAAAATTTAAACTTCCTATGTTTAATGCAGATGAATATCCAGACTTTCCTACAATTGAAAATAAATCACAATTTGATATAAAAGCACATGATTTTTTAAGCTCTTTAAAAAAGATTTCATCAGCCATAGATACAAACAATCCAAAACAAGAGTTAAATGGAGCTTTGATAGATATCATAGATGGAAATATAAGATTTGTAGCAACTGATACTAAAAGATTAGCAGTTTATACACTAGAAAAAAATATAGAGTTTGATATATCTTTAATTATTCCAAAAAAAGGGATTACAGAGATACAAAAATTATTTTTTGATGATATGAAGATATTTTATGATGAAAATATCTTAATTATAAAATCTGAAAACTTTACTTTTTTTACAAAACTAATAAATGGAAAATATCCAGATTATCAAAGAATAATTCCAAAAGAATTTAAAATAGAGATAACACTCAATCGTGAACAAATGATTGAACATTTAAAACAAGTATCAACTATCTCAGATAAAATAAATATTACATACTCAAATGAAGCTATTACATTTGAGAGTTTAAATGAAGATAATATCGAAGCAAAAACACAACTTGATTTTCAAAGCTCACTTACTGAAGAGATTTCAACTGCTGTAAATAGTAGACATATTTTAGATTTTCTTTCACAAATTGAAAAGAATGAATTTAAACTTAGCTACAATGAACAAACTTTACCGTTTACATTATCAAGTGATAATTTCATAACGGTCATTATGCCTGTAACACTTTAAGGAGAACTAGTATGGAAAAAAATTACGGAGCCTCAAATATAAAAGTCCTAAAAGGACTAGAAGCTGTTAGAAAAAGACCTGGTATGTATATCGGTGATACAAATAGCGGAGGTCTTCATCACTTAATTTATGAAGTTGTTGATAACTCTATCGATGAAGCAATGGCAGGATTTTGTGATAAAATAAGTATTGAAATTACTACTGAAGGTTCTGCTATTATTTTTGATAATGGTAGAGGAATTCCTACAGATATACATCCAACAGAAAAAATATCTGCCGCAACTGTTGTTATGACTGTTTTACATGCAGGTGGTAAGTTTGATAAAGATACTTATAAAGTTTCAGGCGGACTCCACGGTGTTGGAATATCTGTTGTAAATGCTCTTTCAAAAAAACTTATCTTAAAGATAAATAGAGAAGGAAAAAAGTACTATCAAGAGTTTGAAAAAGGTATACCAACGATGGTTCTTGGAGAGGTTGGAAATACTAACCGATCTGGAACTTCTGTTGAGTTTTGGCCAGATGAGAGCATTTTTGAGGTTACTGAGTTTGATTATGAAATATTGGCTAGACGATTTAAAGAGCTTGCATACCTAAATCCTAAAATAACGATAGTTTTTAAAGATAATCGTGTAGGAAAAGAAGAAACTTATCATTTTGAAGGTGGTACAACACAGTTTGTTGAGGATTTAAATAAAGCAGATGCTATCACAAAATCTATTAGAATTGAAGAGAGAATTGATGATGTAGAAGTTGATATAGCTATACTTTATAACACTTCTTATCATGAAAAACTGTACTCTTTTGTAAATAATATCAAAACTTCTGACGGTGGTACTCATGAAGCTGGTTTTCGTGCAGGTTTAACAAGAGCAATTACCAAATATGTAAGTAATAATGCAACCCAAAGAGAGAAAGATACAAAAATCACAGGTGATGATGTAAAAGAGGGTTTAATTGCAATTGTTAGTGTTCGTGTAGCTGAACCACAATTTGAAGGGCAAACAAAAGGAAAATTAGGTTCAACTTTTGTTCGTCCAATCGTTCAAAAACTTGTAAATGAAGCTTTGAGTAAATACTTTGAAGAGAATCCAATAGAAGCAAAAACCATCATGAATAAAGCTATCTCAGCAGCAAGAGGTAGAGAAGCTGCTAAAAAAGCTAGAGACTTAACAAGACGAAAAGATACGATGAGTGTTGGAACACTTCCTGGAAAACTTTCAGATTGTCAGAGCAAAGATGCAAGTATTTGTGAGATATATCTAGTGGAGGGAGATTCAGCAGGAGGAAGTGCAAAGCAGGGGCGAGATCGTGTATTTCAAGCTATACTTCCACTAAAAGGTAAGATTTTAAATGTTGAAAAAAGTAGAATTGATAAGATACTAAAATCAGAAGAGATTACAAACATCATAACAGCCCTTGGATGTGGAATTGGTGAAGAGTTTAATGAGGAAAAGTTAAGATACCATAAACTTATCATCATGACAGATGCAGATGTTGATGGTAGTCATATTCAGACTCTTTTATTGACATTTTTGTTTAGGTTTTTAAACCCTGTTATAGATAGAGGTTATGTCTATCTTGCACAACCACCACTTTATCGATATAAAAAAGGAAAAAAAGAGATTTATCTAAAAGATGATAGAGCTATGAATGAGTACTTGATAGAAAATGGTATAGAGAGTGTTGAGTTTGAGGGGATGGGAAAAAAAGATTTAACAGAGCTTTTTAAAATTGTATCTGCATATAGAAGTGTTTTAAATGAGTTAGAGAAAAGATTTCATGTTCTTGAAGTTATACAATATTTGATAGAAAATTCTGATGTTATTGCATTAAAAGGTGAAGAGCTTTATCAAAATCTAAAAAATTACATCTATAGTTTAGGGTACAATATATTAAATTACACAGTTAGTGAAGATGAAGTACATCTGTATGTACAAAATCTTGATGGCTTAGAAGAGATAAAAGTAAATGATGAGTTTTTTGCAAATCCTCTCTTTACAGAAGCAGTTTACATAAATGATAAGATGAAAGATAGAGGTTTGGAAGTTTCAAATGCAGAGTTATTGGATATGCTTGATAATGTTGAAAAGAGTGCTAAAAAAGGTGCATATATACAGAGATATAAAGGTCTTGGAGAGATGAACCCAGAGCAACTTTGGGATACAACAATGGATCCAGCAAATAGAAGACTTTTAAGAGTTAAGATAGAAGATGCAGCAACAGCTAGTGATACTTTCACACTATTTATGGGAGATGAAGTAGAACCTAGACGAAACTATATACAAGATCATGCAAAAGATGTTAAACATTTGGATGTGTAGATGAAATATGGCGAAAAAGAGATAAAAGAGTTTGATGTAGATAAGGATTTGGAAATTTGGGAAAATAAGCATAAAAAAGAGTATCTTATAAAGATTACTCTTCCTGAGTTTGCTTGTCTTTGTCCTCGTAGTGGTTATCCTGACTTTGCTACTATATATCTAGAGTATATTCCCAATGAATTTGTTGTGGAGTTAAAGGCTATTAAGCTTTATATAAACTCATTTCTAACTCGTCATATCTCTCATGAAGATAGTGCAAATGAGATTTATGATGTACTGCAAAGTAAATTAAAACCAAAATCACTAAAAATTACAGCAGATTTTAACCCTAGAGGAAATGTTCACACTACAATAGAAATAGATAGTGAAAAAATAAAAAAATGATAAATCCAAAACTTATAAATTCAATCTTTACAGCTGCATCTATACAAAGATGGAATGATTATCCAAGAATGGTAGATTTAGTTGAGTTAGACAAACAAGCTCATAAGTTCATAATAGCCTATCTTTTTGCCAAAATAGAGATAGACAATGGAAATGAAATTGATATGAAATCACTTGTTGAAGCTGGAATATTTGAGTTTTTAAGAAGAGTTGTTGTTACAGATATAAGACCTGATGTTTTTCACATAATGCTTCAAAAGAAAAAAAAAGAGTTAAACAGCTGGGTTCTAAGCCAACTTAGTGAGATGATAGACGATATAGATGATGGAGAGTTTTTAGAGAGATTTAAAAAATATTTAGAAGATGAAGATATGTATAAAAAAGAGAGATTTATACATAAAGCTGCTTCATATATATCAACAAAATGGGAATTTTCTATCATCTATCAAACAAGTCAATTTTTAAATGACATAGATGAAGTAAAAAGAGATGTAGATGCAGAGATTGAGGATTATTATGAGCTTTTAGGAGTTCGAAAATTTTCACTTGGAAAAAAATTGTCTAGATTTATTGATCTTAGTGGAAGACTTAGATTTCAAAAACGATGGGCTCAAACTCCAAGAGTTCCAGAGACTTCGGTGTTAGGTCATATGCTTATAGTTGCTATTTTTAGTTATTTTTACTCTATCAAAGTAAATGCTTGTGAAAAACGACTTGTTAATAACTTCTTTTGTGCCTTATTTCACGATTTGCCTGAAGCATTGACTCGTGATATTATCACACCCGTAAAGTACTCAGTAAGCGGAATGGAAGATATAATCAGCGAATATGAGATAGTAAAAATTCAAAATGATATACTTCCTCTCATACCCAACTCTTTGCAAGATGAATTTTCATATCTTTTAGGTCTTTATGATGGAAAAAAAGATGAGTTTAAAAATAAAATCTACCAAAAAAATATAAAAGAAGTAGATACTCTAAATGCCTACAATGAAGATAGATACAATGCCATAGATGGAGTAGCTTTAAAAGCTTGTGATAGACTTGCAGCATTTATAGAAGCAACCTTATCAATATCTCATGGTGTAAAATCAAAAGAGTTGATAAATGGAAAAAAACAAACATTAGCTAAACTAAAAGAGAATAATAGTATAAATGGTGTAGATTTTTATGAGTTGGCAGTATCTATAGAGAAGTCTTTAATAGACCCCCCTCAAGGTTCCTACGGCACATAAGAAGTTAGGGTGTGCTGCTTCGTTCCCGACCTGACACATTGTCCTAAAATCCCATTGCATAGGTCTTAAGGAGAGCACTCAAGAAGCTAAACTTCCTCAATGCTGGAGCGAGATTGTACGAAAATGTACCTTAATTAATGATAAAAGGAAAAAAATGAGCATAAAAAGAAGAGCTAAAAGTTGGTTTTTGTCATTTTTTAGAGAAATTTTTGTCTATCATAATAGCTCATTAGAGTTTCGTGCAAAGCTTTTAGCAGTAGTTATTGGAGCAAACAAAACTATAAACAAATGCGAAATGGGAGAACTTTTAGAGATAGCAAAAGAGATTTATCCAGAAGACGAAGCAAGAGTAGATGTGCTTGTAAATGCAACAAAAGAGTATGTAGAAAAGATAGTAGAAAAAAATGGACTAGATATAAATGAGCTGATTTTAAGTATAAATCAAGACTTAAAAGAGACAAAAAGATTTCATCAAAAGATAGATATAAAGCAATTAAAACGTTTTTTAACCTGCTCAAAAGATGATGAAGAGACTCACTACACTCAGATAAGAATTATAGAGTTTTTAGAAAAATCAATAGAAGATTATAATAAATTACGATAAAATACCAATTCTTAAAATATAGAGAGGTGGCCGAGTGGTCGAAGGCGCTCGCCTGGAACGCGGGTGTGGGGCAACTCACCGAGGGTTCGAATCCCTTCCTCTCTGCCACATATTATAGAAAAATATTTCAAATTTGTCCTTTCAGATTGGTCACATTTGGATTATAAAAAGCATATATCAAAAAAAGATTTAACTTCAAAAAATAAAAAAGACAATTGTAAACAGATAGTTCATATAATTGATAGAGAAGCTGATAGTGTAGCATTTATGCTGACCTGTTTTTACTGAGGGTAAAAAACAACTCTAAAGTTTATTAGTTTCTTCAAAGGTAAAAACCTCCGCCTTTAGGCAGACAGATTTATCTCCAATTGCTAGTAAATGATATTAATGTATTTCAAAAAGAGGGGATATGAAATACAGATAAGGGAGCCATACAGTATATAAAATAGAGTAACACTTTGTATTTGTAACAAAGTACAGATATAAAGTACTGAAAGGTGATGTAGGATTAAAAGTAAGAGAGTTAATAAGACAGACATGTGAGATAGAGATAATAAAAGGGGCAGTAAGTAACTATCCAAAACACATTTCAAATTCATCATCATAGTTACTAATAATCTTTTCAACATAAGTTTTCATATTTTTTGTTGATTTATAAGCATCAAATTCAATCCAATAATATTTCATAAACTTCCAAAGCATCTCAATAGGGTTTAATTCAGGAGAATAAGGTGGAAGATAAAAGAGAGTTAATCCTTGTTGTTTCCATTCATCAATTTTTGCTTTAAACTTTTTACTTGTATGAATAGAAGCATTATCTAAAACTACTATTGTCTTTTTTGTAATTTGTTTGACAAATTGGTTAAACACATCAATTACTACATCTGTATCAACTCTATAATATGTAGTGGAAGCAAAAAGTTTTGAATTGTTGATATTTAAAAATCCAAGTACATTTAAATTTTTTGATCTTTTTGCTGGTATACTAAGTTCGACAAGATAAAGTGCATGAGCCGGTCAAATTCGGACAGCCAGCCGATTTGTTTTCGGACAATTTCTAGAAATTTTCGGCTGGGATTTTATAAGTAAGAAATTCTCTAAAATTTAACTACACTTTTTGGAAAAAAAGGTGTAAAAATGGGGAGACTTTCAATGAAGAAGATTAAGGAGATATTGCAGTTAAAATATATAACTGATATATCAATAAGAGCAATAGGTAGAGCTGTAAATGTACCACCATCAACAGTT